>JALQVX010000149.1 GCA_023263555.1 Crocinitomix sp. | reverse complement strand
TAAAATCGTTGAAGGGCAGCAGACTTCTGATTTATTTTTTCAGCAGCAGCAATATAATTTTACCGACTCATTGGGAAGGAGACAAGGAACATGGATTTATAATAGTCCACATTCACAAACTTGGTCCGATTATGCGTTTCCAATTATTTATCAAAAATTCGTTTATAAGAATGATACGCTACAATATCCCTTTTATCACTATTACGAAACAGGTGAGGTGAAACATATTTATACAAAAGGTGTTACTTATCCTAATCAAAATCGCTTAGATTATAGTCAAAGGGGAAATATAATTGGCGAGTCGATTGAAGGTGTTTTTTATGGATATTCGGATGCGCCTGAGCGCATTCAAACCAATTATAATGATGGCAGTAATTTGACGTATGTATTAAGAAATGGGAGGTTAGTGAAACGATCTACTCCAAGTCAAGAAGATTACTATTCGCTTGAAGAGCCAGGCTGGAGGAATATTCCTTATTCTGTTTCCGAAGGCACGTTCCGCAATTATCACATTTATAATGGCACGATTAAATTTTATGATAAGCAAAGGCAATTTATCAAAAGTTCGAAGGTCGTAAATGGGGCAATAAATGGCGACCAAATTGTTATTTTAAAGGATGCATTTCTCGAGCAAGAGCTACTTTTTCAAACGGGTATAGATGTGGATCACAATGGATATATCACACGGTCCGAAGCTTCAAGCATCAAGCATATTGCAATTAATGGTAGGAGCATTCGAGAGGTTTCTGATTTTCGGAATTTCACCAATTTACAAGAATTGAGGATTAATCATTGCCGAATCGATCCTTCAACCTTTAAAAGCTCAACACGGTTATTGGCTGCGATCAAGAAAGCACAAGCGACTCCCTACAATCCGCCATCACGACCTGACTGGAGAGATATTGATATTGAGCCTGATATTTTTATTGAAGTGAAACTACAAGAAGATGAAATTTTCGATTTTCCAGAGCAAGAAGCTAAATTCCCAGGTGGAATGGATTCTCTTAAAGCCCATATTGATAAAAACCTAAGATACCCGCAAACAGCAATCGACAGTGCGATTCAAGGTGTTGTTTATTTGCGTTTTATCGTCAATAAAGATGGATCAATAAGCGATATTAAAATCGCTAGAGGGGTGTACATAGAATTGGATCAAGAGGCCATTCGACTGGTGAGAGAAATGCCGAAATGGACTCCTGCTATCAATAAAGGGCAACCTGTTCGGTCGCGCTTTACAATTCCGGTGCGATTTAAATTGCAAGGCTAATTGAAGCATGAAGTAGATTCTAAATATCATTACTTGGGTTTTTCAAAGATAAAATTCAAGTGTGCGTTAGGGATTGGAGCATTTGTTGGAGCACTCCTGACGACTTTGTGTCAGGAAGCGACTGCGGAAAGCCCGCCACAGTTTGAGTGCAACGAATGACTGTGGAACGCCCAATACCCCTTGCCTCCTTCTTATTCTCTGTTGACTAATTACTATTCACCAATCTCAACAACGCACCACTTTTTGCTCCTCGGTATAATACAATTCGCCCTCTACATTTTCAAAGCCAAGGTCTTTTAAGAGGATCATATATTCTTTTACTTGCTTTTTATGGTTAGGTGTTTCTTGCCCTGTTTTAAAATCAATAACCAAGGTTCTATTCGGCTCAAGAATGATTTTGTCTGGAATCAATTTGCGCCCATCAACGTTGATGATCTCTCTTTCGTTGAGCTGTTCTTTTGCATTGAAATAGGTTGAGAAATGAGCATCTTTAAAGAGATTATGGATCGTTTCTTCGATCGCAGCCTTGTCATTGGTTTCAATTTTTCCTTTTTTAAGGGCTTCTGCAAGCACGTTTTCGAGGTCGTCAATTGTTTCAATTTGAGAAAGGACAAAATGCACTTTCGTACCAAAAAGTCGTTTTTCATCCAATTCGTGTATATCCCAATTTTCTGCACTTTTAAAACTCAATACAGGTTTGTCCATTCGTTTACCATGAAAGGAAATAGCAAAATTAGCAGCTGGTTCTTTTGCTCCACGTTGATTTTCTATAAAATCGCCCAATTTGAAGGTGTCATTTTCATAGTTCCCAAGGGTGGTGGTCGCGAAAAAGTCGTGCAGCCATAATTTTGCTGGAGAAGGTTTAGCGGCCGGTTTACCGCAAATAAATAGCGCTATTTCTGGTCGTGTAAACGCCACATACAAAAGGTTGAGGTGATCCAATAAAAACTTGCCATTCTCGACATCATAGGTTTCTGAAAGCTCTGTTTCTATCAAATTTTTAGACATCTTTACAAAAAAGGCCGGCAGTTTATGCGTCTCATTTTCAATCCATGCAATTTGTTTATTTAGATCCATTTTCCAATCAAAAAATGGACAAATGACCACCGGAAATTGAAGTCCTTTTGCTTTGTGAATGGTCATTACCTGAATGGCATTGGCACCGTCTGGACTGATAATAGAGGTTTTATGGCCTCGTTCTTCATACCAATCGATAAAATCACGCACATTCGAATTGTTTCGCTTTTCGAAGAGGTGAACTTGCTCTAATAAGAACTGTAAAAATGGATTATCTGCCAGGTTAAGATCAAAACTGGAGACTAAAAATTCGACAAATTCATATAGATTATGAAAATCTGCCGGCACCTTTAGCGAATAGCCATAACCTGCCAAAATGGTGATGATATCATCTTCGTCAATCGCTTTGGCGTGTTTCTCGATTATGGCCCTTGCTTCAGCCTTCAAAATCAAGGTTGAAAAATGTTCCAGCGTTTTGATCTTGTAATTTTTACTGTTCGGATTGATGATCGCCGATAAGAGGTTCACTACAAATTTAACTGTTAAATCTTTCCCAATAAATAAACTGTCGGGCGAGATAACTTTGTACTTATTTTCAGTTAAAAAACGAGCAATCTCAGCACCTTGATAATTATTACGGGTGAGGATGCAAATATCTTTTAAGCCATAATTTTTCGCTAAGGCACGTTCAACGGTGTCCAACACATACTGGAATTGATCGCTATTTTCGAAATCTTTATTGAACCGACTTTCAACATAACCGGCAAAAGATTGAGTCGATTCTTGTTGGATGTCATCATAAATGACCTGCAAATGCTCGGGCAGTGTTTTAACTAATGCAGGAAAAATAGTATTGTTAAACGCGACAATTTCGGGAGCTGATCGGAAGTTCTTTTTTAAAGGATATTTAGCTCCCAGCGCCTTAAAAAGGGGTTCAGCCTCGGTTAAAGAAGCAATGTGATCTGGGTTCAAGATTTTTTTTGGAAGTCCCGTAAACTGTTCCACCTCTCCATTTCTCCACCGGTAAATGGCTTGTTTACCATCACCAACAATTAAGTTCGTATTTTCAGACGCCAATGAATTGTGCACGAGCGGAATCATATTGATCCATTGCATATGCGAGGTGTCTTGAAATTCGTCCAAGAGAAAATGCGAATAGCGCACCCCTAATCGCTCGTAAATAAAAGGAACAGGCTCTTCGGTAATAATGGCGGCAATTTTTCGATAAAAATCCGAAATGAGGAGGATATTTTCTTCTTCTTTCAGTTGCTCGACCAATTGTAAAAGATGGTTGAGTAAAGAGAGGTTATTTAAATTTTTTAAGATCTCACGGTTGATGATCAAGGTTTTGAAATCAGACGATAAAACACCTAAAATCTGCTCAAAATATTGCTTCAATAAAGGAGCTATACTTTCAACTGTTCCTGCGTTTGGACTTTTAGGGTGCGCCCATTTATCATTCTCAACATAGCCGAGTATCGTCTTAGTCGGTTGTGTAAAATCTTCTTTTTTTCCAATTTTTCGAAAATAGGACACAATTGAATTGCTCAATCCTTGAAAGTCGCTCGAATCGAGTCCTTTAGATTGAATTAAATCCAAGGCTTCGTTTGCATTCCGCTTGAGTTGATCTGTGATTAATTTATTCTCTTTGACGATATCATTTTGAACCGTTAAAAAATCCTGTGGACTTAGTTTTTTAAGTAAATCAATGGACTTAATCGCTTCCTCCTTAAAAATCTCATTACTAAATTCAAAAAGTTGATTGGAAAAATTCCAAGATTTATCCTCACTCAGATTCGTATTGGCATACCGCAACATTAAAGTTGTTAATTCCGGGTCTCGACCAATTTGATCGAACAAAAGATCTGTTACGTTTTTTCGCAGACGCTCCATGTCTAATTCCACATCAAAATCCAATGAAATATTTAGATCTTTAGCAAATGTTCGAATGACTTTATGCGTGAATTTATCGATTGTCATAATCGAAAATGAGCTATAATCGTGCAGAATTCGATTCACGATTTTTGCTGAACGTTCTTCGATAACAGCAGGAGATAAAATCAAATTTTTAGAGGTGTCAACGAGGAAACTCAATTCCTTTTCCGTTTTTTTTGCCGTCGGTTTCGCCAGTTGTAATAGGCCGTCCAAGATCCGTTCTTTCATTTCGTTTGCTGCCTTGTTTGTAAAGGTCATGGCCAAAATTGATCGAAATTTCGTAGGATTATTACTGTGCAGGACAATACGCAAATATTCTTGCACTAAGGTGTATGTTTTGCCACTTCCGGCAGATGCATTGAATATTTTTAAGGGTTTGTTGGTTGTCTTCTCCATGTTAATAAATCGTCATTAAATGTACAAAAATTAGTCGAATAATTCTCAAATTTCAGACTTTATTACTACCTTCCGTTCGCAATGAAAAACCTATTTTTTTTAACGTCTTTTGTAATGGCCATGCAGGGGTGGTCCCAGGTCCATCCGCAAATCGGCGCTCGTTCAGCGGGAATCGGAGGTACTGCGCTCACCTTTAGTGATGTATATTCAGCATATAACAATCCTGGTGCCTTTGGAGCACTCGAAAAAACAGAGGTAGGTGTAAATTACGAGAACAGGTATTTACTTCAAGAATTATCTACCCAAGCCATTGCTTTTGGATATCATACCGAAAATAATGGGAATATAGGTCTTCATTTTCAGCAGTATGGGTTCGAATTATACCGTGAAATGCAGATCGGTTTATCCTATGGATTGAAACTGTCAGACCGTTTCTTTGGAGGGGTTGGATTCAATTTTCACCGTATTCATTTAGCCGAGAATTATGGAAATAAAAATACGGCTTCAGGAGCCCTTGGAATTCTTTATAAAGCCACGGATAATCTTCATTTCGGTGTGCGTGTCCTCAATATTTCACGCACAAAATTAGCGGAATATGAAGATGAACGTTTACCAACTACCTTTGGAATGGGACTCACGTATTACTTTAGTGAAAAGGTCTTGTGGAATATCGAAGCAGAAAAAACCATTATCCAACCGGTTAATGTGAAAACAGGTTTGGAAATTCATCCACATGAAATACTCTATATCCGTTTGGGCGTAAATTCATATCCTTTTCAATCTGCCTTTGGTTTTGGTTTAAACTTAGATCAACTGCAATTCGACCTGGCCACAACATGGCACAGCACGCTGGGCATGAGTCCCTCTGCAGGTTTAACCTATCGCTTTAAGAAATAAATGAAGTTTACGATCATATTTATTTTGCTGATTTTATCAGGCTTTGCTTTCGGACAACGAGAAGAAGAAAAACAAGCGATAATTGAGCAAAGAATCGAGTTTATCGGTGAGTCACTCGAGGATTCAGATATAGATTTAACCACCTATTTTGACGATTTATTTGCTTTTTATGATCAACCAATCAATCTCAATAACACAACGCAGGAGGAGTTAATACGACTGCATTTATTGTCGGATTTACAAATTATTTCAATCCTCCATTACCGGGAATCCTACGGTGATTTTGTGACGATCTATGAGTTGGCTGCAATTGAGGAGATCGATCGTGTAACATTAGAAATGATTTTGCCTTTTATCACTGTTAATCTCATCCAAAAAGACGATTTTAAATGGAAAAATGCCGCTCGTTATGGTACCCATGAAATTCTGATGCGTTATCAAAACACATTCGAACAAAAGGAGGGGTATCTGCCAAAATCAGACAGTATTTTAGCGCTTTTTCCCAATCGACAATATTTGGGAAGTTCGGATAGACTTTATTTTCGATATCGCAATACCTACAAGGATCGATTAAGTTGGGGTGTAACAGGTGAAAAGGATGCAGGAGAGGAATTTTTTAGAGGAACACAGAAACAAGGTTTCGATTTTTATTCGGCCCACCTCTTCGCGCGCAGATTGTGGAAATTTAATGCCGTTGCGTTGGGAGATTATCAAGTTAATGTGGGACAGGGACTTACCATGTGGTCAGGTTTCGGAATTGGAAAATCAGCGAATGTGATGAATGGGAAACGATTCGCTACGGGATTGCGGCCGTATACGTCCGTAAATGAAAACCAGTTTCTTCGTGGCGGTGCAGTGAATCTCCAATTTGGTGGATGGGATATGACGTATTTTGCTTCATCAAAAAAGATAGATGCAAATGTAAATACAGGAGATTCGTTAGATTTTTTCGATAATAATTTTAGTTCTTTTCAACTTTCCGGTTTACACCGAACACCTCGTGAAATGGAAGGTCGTAATGCGCTTCAACAAACAATTTTTGGAGGTGAAGTGGCCTTCAGAGGCGAGAATTTTAGAATCGGTTTTTCATCTGTATACACGAAATTTGATCAACCTTTATCCATTGATACAACGGGCTATAAAAAATTTAAATTTGACGGAAATCAATTGTTAACTTCAGGACTGAATTATCGTTTTTATATTCGAAAAATGACAATCTTTGGTGAGACAGCCGCTAGTGATAATTTGAAGTTTGGTACCGTGAATGGCTTCGCTTGGCATATTGATCCTCGACTGGACCTCTTGGTGATTTATCGCAATTATGATAAAGCATTTCACTCACTTTATTCAACTGCGTTTGGAGAGTCTTCCGATAATACCGGCGAAAGAGGTATCTATTTTGGTGCTCAGGCCCGAATCAATAAAAAAGTAAGTGTCAATGCGTACTACGACCAATTTAAGTTTACCTATTATAAGTGGTTGACGAATGATGTGAGTATTGGTCGTGAATTTTTTGGACAGTTAAATTATGAAGCGCGTAGAGGGTCTAGTTTTTATTTGCGCCTTAGAAATAAGGTGACAGAGCGAAACACGAAAGAAGATGTATTTGGTTTGAAAGGTCAAGTGCAAATTATCAAAAATACAGTGCGACTAAATTATGATCAACGCATCAATGATCAATGGTCGTTTAAAACGAGAATAGAGTGGGTAGGACACCAATATGGAGATGTTAAAAGTAATGGACTCCTGTTCTTTCAGGATCTTAAGTTTAATTTTCGAAAAATACCATTAACCGTTTATGGGCGTTATGCCATCTTTAATACAGATAATTATGATTCCCGCATCTACGCGTATGAAAATGATTTATTGGGTGTATTCAGTATTCCCTCGTATTATTATAAAGGAATTCGCACCTATTTAATGCTTAAATATGAAATCGGTAGAACGGTCGATATTTGGTTTCGCTGGGATGTCTTTTCATATGCAAATCAAGATTCAATTTCGTCTGGTCTCGAAGAAATTCAGGGCAACGAAAAGACGACGGTCAAACTTCAACTGAAAATAAAACTCTAAATGACGCTGTTCACTCCTCCTCAAACAAATTATGATAATTAGTACGAACAAGGTGCGTTCGACTTGACGTGGCGATACAATATGTTTATGTCCTTCACTTATCCGCTCTTAATCGTCGCTGGAGCACTTATCAGTTCCTAAGTTACCTTTTTAGGCTTTCTCTGTTGGTTAATGCCGATAAGTTCCCTTCTAATCTTGAGGTTCACAAAAAGATATGAGATTGTTGCGTACATGCACGTTGTTTTAGGATCGGTTTGCACTGGTGTTATTTTAAATTTAAACGTCGTTCATTTTCACGTGGTGGAGATCGTGTTTATGACGATTACCGTATTATTTGCTTTTCTCACCCTGCGCAGAAAAGTAGGTATGATTAGTTTATTGATTCAAGTATTTTGGATTGCGATTTTCGCTATGTCTTCAGGTGTTGTTCATCCGATTCCGACATTGGCTTCTAAAATAGCCTTACTTATTGCTCTGATTGTTGCCATCTCTCTGTTTGGTTTTTTAATTATTGAATTTTTACAGCTAAGAAAAATGACAGAAGGTAAATTCGTTGAAATTAACCGCAATTTGACTGAAGTGAACCATTTGGTAAACTCCCAATCTCAAGAAAAAACGGTCATGTTAAAAGAGATCCACCACAGGGTAAAAACAATCTCCAGGTCATCTCCAGTTTGCTTCGCTTACAATCAT
>JALQVX010000122.1 GCA_023263555.1 Crocinitomix sp. | reverse complement strand
ATGGTTCGTCCCGATAGCTATCGGGACCGATATTCTCCACAGAATTAAAGGGTTATTAGCTCAGTTGGTTCAGAGTACTGCCTTGACAGGGCAGGGGTCACTGGTTCGAGTCCAGTATAGCCCACTTTAATGAAACCGCAGTATTCCACTGCGGTTTTTCTGTTTTTAAATGCAATGAAGAATGGTTCGTCCCGATAGCTATGATAATCCCAAACTATGATCGACGCAGGCTGAGCGTAGCCGAAGTCAAGGCGCAGCGTATTACCTTTTTACCAATTAGTGGATTAAGTTGATGATTTTGTTAACTATGTTTAATGAGACTCTTTACTATTTATAAAATGGCGAAACGTTACAACCTCTTCGCAGTAGATTAAACTAACCACATCACCCAAACCTTTCGTGTGATTCGTTGTTATGGTTTCAAGAAGTTTATGCGAAATGGAAACAAGTAAAAAGACGGTTTATATTATTGGTGCAGGTATAAGTGGATTGATTGCGGCGCAGGTTGCAGAAGCTAAAGGATATGCGGTTATTATTTTAGAAAAAAGTGACTCCGCTGGCGGAAGATTAAAAACCATAGATCACCAAGGCCATCCACTGGATATTGGATTTCAAGTTTTATTAGACGCCTACCCCTTAGCAAAAAAATACTTGGATTACGAAAAACTGAATTTGCAACCTTTTTTACCAGGCGCTGTGCTATTTACCAAAAAAGGAAAGAAAACAATTGGCGATCCTTTAAGCCACTTCCCTTTCTTGTTCCCAACGCTTTTTTCTGGTATTGGCTCCATTGGTGATAAATTTCGCATCTTAAAATTGAATAAGCTGCTCAAAAAGAAATCAATCGAAGAAATCTTTGCAAGTCCTGAAAAAACAACGTTGAATTACCTGAAGGACTTTGGATTTAGCGCCGGTATGATTTCGGATTTCTTTCGCCCTTTTTTCACCGGCATTTTCTTGGAAACCGAACTAGTCACCTCGAGTCGGATGTTTGAGTTCGTTTATAAATTATTTGGAGAGGGAAATGCTGTGATTCCCAAAAATGGAATTGCAGCAATTCCGCAGCAACTGCTATCTAATTTGCACAGGACTGAAATACGATATGAAACCCAGGTTCAACAGGTCACGAACGAAGAAATTCGTTTGGAAGACGGTGAAGTTATTTTACATGAAGGCGTCATTATAGCTACGGAGGCTTCGCCGTTGGTGCCAAACATGAAGAATCAATCGGTGGAATGGAAATCATGCGATTGTCTTTATTTTGAAACGGATAAGCGCGTCATTGATCTACCCTTAATTGGTTTAATTGCAGGTGGTGAATCTCTGATTAATAATATCGTTTATGTCAATCAAAAAAGGAATGATGAAAAACCTGAAATTTTATCGGTCACTATTGTAAAAACGCATCAGCTTGTTGAGGAGGCGCTGATCCTACGTGTGAAAGAAGAACTTAAACAATTGTGCGGAATTGAGTATGCAAAATTTGTCCGTCGTTTTCGCATCAAAAAAGCCTTGCCAAATTTAAGCGATTTAGTGTATGAAATTCAACCTTCCGAAACACAACTTTATCCCAATGTATTTCTCGCTGGCGACACCCTCTTGTATGGTTCACTCAACGCCGCTATGCAGTCGGGTGAATATGCCGCAAAGGGCTTAATTGAAAAAATGGAGGGTATTGCTGGGTTTTAATGAAGAACCAATGAGAAAGAAATTAAAGCAAAACTTATCCTAGTTTTGTGTCAATTGGTACTCCGACAATTACGTATCTAGAGTCGTAAAATTCAACGAAAAAAACGAAACCGGTTATATTTTGGTAGGGTGAAATGAGTTGAAGTTCTAAAACAAACTAAAATACTCAAACCCTGCATAAATACCATCTGCTCGCTCTTCAATTGGATAATTCTCCAAGTACAAACCGGCTCCACGACCTGTTTTTAAATCAAATCCATACCGGTGCCAAGGACAAACCAGATGACCATCTTCGCAGTGGGCACCTTCTAATTTTGCACCTTGATGCGGACATTTATTTTGCACGAGATAGAATTTGCCCAGATCCTGCACAAGCAAAAGTGATTGGCCATTAACAGGCATTAATAAGGTCGTTCGCTCCCCTAATTTTTCGCGCAATTCGGCAAAAGAATCGGCAAATTTAACCCATCTTATTTTCATTGAAAACATAGTTCAAGTTAGAAATTATTTCGATTGCCTGTAACCAAATTTCATTATTCGTTATAGAGATGTGAGGAGTAGGGTTTGAGTACGGAAGTCGGGTGAACTAATAAATGGTTTATCCGACTCCAAACTCAAAAAACACAGAAAAAGTACCCTAATCACACCTTTTCTCTATTCAAACCATGTCTTTTGCAATTTTCGATCCATAAATCCGTATATCTTTATATTTCATATCGGTTACGCATTGATCAACATTCGCACATATCTCTTTCTTTTTACCTTGCTTTTTCTTGCGAAGCAGGTCGTTGGACAGGAAAAAATCGTGTATACTACTCCCCTTCTATCTGACACACTTGTTTTTGATTCTGTCTCTGTTTACCGAACAGGTTTTGTGGCAACAGTGAACGGCAGAACGCTACAAGAGGAGGATTATTACTTAGATCCCATCACCGCTCGTTTTTATGTTAAGGATAAATCCTTATTGGGAGAATTAAAACTTAGTTATCAGCGCACTCCGATTAATTTTAATCAACCGCTTTATCATAAATCACCTGACCTCCTTGTTTCCGACACGGTGACGCAACTCAATCCGTTTATTTACTCGGTTTCTTCTGCCAATCCAAATGACGATTTATTTGGTTCTTCCCAACTGAATAAACAAGGAAGTATTTCGAGAGGGGTCACGATTGGTAATGCGCAAAATTTATCCTTACAATCCACCCTTAACTTACAATTAGACGGTCAGATTGCCCCTAATTTATTTTTGAAAGGATCCATTTCTGACGATAACGTTCCTTTTCAACCCGAAGGAAATACGCAAAAACTACAAGAATTTGATCAAGTTTATTTGCAAGTTTACAATGATAATTTTTCGGTGGTAGGCGGAGATTTTTGGTTGCGGAAACCGGAAGGTTATTTTCTCAATTATAATAAACGGACACAAGGTGTTTCAATCGAGGCCTATCACGACATGGGTTTAATCGGTTTTGAAGGAGATGCCAAACATAAATTTAGTGGAGCTTTTAGTCGTGGTAAATTTGCGCGAAATGTCATTCAGGGCGTTGAAGGAAACCAAGGACCTTACCGGTTAAAAGGGGCTGAAAATGAAACCTTCATCGTGGTTTTAGCGGGAACAGAAAAGGTATTTATAGATGGAAGATTAATGACGCGGGGGCAAGAATTTGATTATACCATTGATTATAATACCTCTGAAATAACGTTCACCGCTAATAATTTGATTACGAAAGATGTCCGGATCATTGTTGAATTTCAATATTCTGATTTGAGTTATGCACGTTCACTTTTGGCGTATAATGGCGAATTTACAGGAGAAAAATATAAGACATGGATCAATATTTATTCCGAACAAGATGCGAAGAACCAAACGATCCAACAATACTTGACCACTGAAAAAAAACTCATTCTTTCTGAAGCTGGTGATGATTTAATTTCCGCTTTTTCAAACAGCATTGACAGTGTTGGATATTCAGAAAATCGAATTTTGTATAGCTTGCGCGATTCACTCGGTTATGACTCCGTTTTGGTTTTTACCGTCAATCCAGATTCTGCCATTTATCAAGCCTTTTTCTCGCAAGTCACCCAAGGTCAAGGTGATTATGTTTTCGATCGCTTCACAGCTAATGGACGCGTTTATAAATGGGTAGCACCCGTTGATGGCATTCGTCAAGGTAATTACGCGCCCGTTCAATTATTGATTGCTCCGCAGAAAAAACAGATGTACGTTTTTGGTACAGCCTACCAATTCACGGAAAATATTAAAACTTCTGTTGAAATTGCCTTATCCAATCAGGATTTTAACACCTTTTCAAGTTTAGATGCAGGCGATAATAAAGGGGTTGGTTTTAAATGGACCTGGAATTCTACCCATAAATTGCCCACAGAAAATGAGTGGAAACTGAATACCGCAGCCAATTTTGAATATAATGAATCGTATTTCAGACCTATTCAGTGGTTTAGAAGTGTAGAATTTGATAGGGATTGGAATGTGCGCAACAAAGCTTTTAATGGCAATCAATATTTATCTAATATAGAGGTGAAACTCATCATTCCAAAATGGGGAGCTATTGGTTATAATGCCGAAAATTTTGTGTGGGGATTTGATTATTTTGGATTCAAGAATAATATCAATACAGCACTCCAACACAATGGTTGGCGATTAATCGGTGATGCGAGTTTGTTGAATGCGCAAGGACTTGAGGAAAGTAATTTTTTCCGACACCAGATTGATTTCTCTAAAAATTTTAAAAAGTTCAAAGTTGGTTTTATCGATATTCACGAAAATAATCAGCAACGCCTAAAAGACAACCCAATCTTACAATTAACCTCTTACCAATTTTATGATTGGAAAACCTATATCTCCACCGCCGACTCAAGTAAAAATCAATTCGAATTGTATTACCGCGAACGATACGATTGGTTCAGCGATTCGACCCAACTTTTAAAGGCAGCGAAAGGTCAAAATGTTGGCGTAGAAACAGGCCTCACCAATAATCCCGATCATATTTTACGCATCAATGTTAATTATCGTAGATTAAATATTGTTGATAGCACGTTATTTAATTCAAAACCTGAAAATAACATCCTCAGTCGTTTAGAACATGTGATGCGCTTGTGGAAAGGGACTGTTACGGCAAATAGTTTCTACGAAATTGGCTCTGGTTTGGAATTGAAACGGGAATTTGTCTTTATCGAAGTCAATGCAGGACAAGGAAATTATACATGGATTGATTATAATAATGACGGGATTCAAGATTTGGGCGAATTTGAAATTGCCGTCTTTACCGACCAAGGAAATTATATTCGCGTTTTTGTTCCAACAAACACTTATGTGCGCGCCTATACCAATCAATTTACGACGAGTTTAACCTTAGCACCGGAGCGAATTTGGCGGAATAAAAAAGGAATGCAAAAAGTTCTGGCTCGCTTCAATAATCAAACGGTGTATAAAGTTACCCGCAAAACAAGCAACGAAGACAATTTACAATTACTCAATCCTTTTGTTTACACCATTGCGGATACTTCCCTCGTCTCTATCAGTTCATCTTTTAGAAATACACTTTACTTCAATAAAACCAATTCTGTATTTGGTGTCAATTATTCGTACCAAGAAAATGGATCTAAAGTATTGCTCACAAATGGTTTCGACACGCGATTAACCACCTTTCATGAAGTTCAGCTAAGATGGAACCTCAACAAATATTTTAATATACGAATGGATGGCGAATTAGGTCGTAAGAAAAATTTAAGTGATTACGCTTCGGGACGAGACTATGCCATTGATTATTTTGAAGTCACGCCCATTTTCTCTTATCAACCCACCAGTGCGTTCCGAATTGCATTGAACTCAAAATACAGTGAAAAAGAAAATAATTCAGAACTTTCTGAAAAAGCAACGATTCGAGATATAGGGTTTGAATTACGGGTGAATCAAGTAAATAAAGGCAGTTTTTCAGGTCGATTAAACTATATTAACATCAGTTACAATGCGGCATTGAATTCAGCCATTGCCTTTGAAATGTTAGAAGCACTTAAAACAGGAAATAATTTTACATGGGGTTTAAATTATCAACGTAAAGTGGCGAAAAACCTGCAATTAAACTTCACCTACAACGGCAGAAAATCAGAAGACTCAACGACCATTCACTCAGGCGGAATGGAATTACGCGCCTTTTTCTAATCGCCCTTAAAATCTTTGGAAAGGAAAACCACCTGTGAATGCGCAAATTCGAGCGCAAACAAAAGCAGAAATAGTAGTCTAAATTGAAGTCCCATATTTCTTGATGTTGGGATTAAGCGAAAAGTAACCTCCCTTTTTTGCGAATAATTGAGTAAATTCGTGAGGCGAAAAGAAAGCGAGAATGGAAGAGCAGAAAATGAAATTTGGTACAAAAGCGATTCATGCAGGTGTTCATCCTGATGAAGCGACTGGTGCTATTATGACGCCCATTTACCAAACAAGTACTTATGTTCAACCAGAAATTGGTGTAAATAAAGGGTATGAATATTCGCGCACTAAAAATCCGACACGAGATGCATTAGAAAAAAATATTGCAGCCATTGAAAACGGAAAATTTGGCGCCTGTTTTGGATCAGGATTAGCAGCAATTGATTGTGTCATCAAAATGCTCAACCCTGGCGACGAGGTTATTTCGACCAACGATCTTTATGGAGGTTCTTACCGACTTTTTAAAACAATATTTGAAAAATACGGCATTAAATTTCATTTTATTCAAATGGAAAATGCCGCGCATATCGAAGAGTATATCAACGAAAATACAAAATTGATTTGGGTGGAAACGCCAACAAACCCAATGATGAATATTATTGATATCGTTGCAACTGCCGCGATTGCAAAAAAGCATAATATCACCTTGGCAGTCGACAATACATTTGCGACACCTTATTTGCAAAATCCGTTGGATTTAGGTGCAGATATCGTGATGCATTCTGCCACAAAATACTTAGGCGGCCATTCAGATGTAGTCATGGGGGCCCTGGTTTGCAATGATGAAAAAATTGCAAAAGAAATGTATCGCATTCAGAATTCGAGCGGTGCTGTAACAGGACCAATGGATTCATTTTTAGTGTTACGCGGAATTAAAACCTTGCATCTTCGCATGCAGAGACATTGTGAAAATGGAGAAAAAATTGCGCGGTATTTAGCACAGCATCCACGTGTAGATAAAGTCTATTGGCCAGGATTTGAAAGTCATCCCAACCATGAAATTGCAAAAACGCAAATGCGTGGTTTTGGTGGCATGATTTCGTTTA
>JALQVX010000117.1 GCA_023263555.1 Crocinitomix sp. | reverse complement strand
GCCCCTGAAATTATAAATTTTCATTTCGTTTGTTGAAAAGTCCATTGCGGAAACCGCAATGGACTTTTTTTGATTATAGCAACTAAAACCAATAGTATAAGGTCACCGTATATCGATCTAGGTGACCATTTGAATAAGAAGTCCAAAACAATCACAATTTTATTTCTATTTTTACAGACGATTATTCGTTTATTAAAAATCTGGTTTAGATTTTGCAAGATACACGTCAATTCTAAGTCTAAAAATTATACAATTAAGATGAAAAAAATACTTTTCTTATTCCTTATTGGTGTCTTATCTATTCAGTTATCGGCTCAAAAAACTTTAACATTGGAAGATGCGGTAATGAATCAATATCGCAATTATTATCCAACCAATACAATTTTTTTTCAATGGATACCGGGTACACAAGATTACTCGTTCTTGTCTGAAGATTACCAAACCTTACTAAGGGGTAATATTAAAAATGACAAGACATCCACTATTATTACAACGGCAGATATGGCGAATATTTGTGGAGAAAAGGTATCTTATGTGAATGTACAATCATGGAAAAATGCCACTTCATTTTATACGACGGTCGGTCAACGCTTTTTCTTGATTAATTGTGTTGATAAAACGGGTAAGGAATTGGGGTCTTTTCCGAATATGGTCGAAAACTCAGATTTTTCTCCGGTTTCAGGTGCATTGGCCTATACAATGGAAAATCAATTGTATGTAAGTTCAATCTCTTTTCCAATCAACGTTGGTGAAGCGAATTGGGTTTCAGGACAAGCGATTGCACGAAGTGAGTTTGGAATAACTAAAGGAACGTTTTGGTCGAATAATGGAAAGTTGTTAGGGTACTATCAAAAAGATGAGTCACTTGTGGCAGATTATCCTTTATTGAACATCAATACCCCAACGGGATCGTTGAAGTCGATAAAATACCCTATGGCCGGTGAGCGATCAGAAAAACCGCATGTATCCATTTTTAATATGGAAACTCAAGAAAGTGTGACAATTAATCCAACGGGTCGAACGGATGATTATTTAACCAACTTTGGATGGGGTCCAAAGGATGAGTTTTTCTATATCGCAGAAGTTAACCGTGCGCAAAACCACATGAAGTTGAATAAATATGATGTGAAATCAGGAAAGCTGGTAAAAACATTATTTGAAGAAAAAAATGAGAAGTGGGTGGAGCCAGAACATCCTGTTTATTTTGTAAATGACAAACAATTTGTTTGGATGAGCGAAAGAGACGGTTTTATGAATCTCTACTTATATGACGATAATGGTGCACTCATCAAAAAATTAACAAGCAATAAATGGGTAGCACAAGAAATCATTGGACACGACGCAACTGGCAATGTTTATTTCCAAGGAACAGGTGAAAATTCAATGGAGACCCATTGCTTTGTCGTGAATATTAATTCAGGTGAGCAAAAGCAATTAACGCAAGGCGCAGGAACTCATTCTGTTTCTTTCTCTTCTGACTATGCGTATATGTTTGATGCTATGTCTTCCTTTTCTGTGCCAAATAAAGAGGTAATTTACAATATCGCAAAAAATAAAGTAACCCGTGAAGTGCTTATTGCTTCTAATCCATATAACGGATTGACAATGGGAACGGCTGATTACGGAACGATAAAGGCGGCAGACGGTACTACAGATTTAAATTATCGTCTAATTAAACCGAGTAATTTTGACGCAAATAAAAAATATCCTGTTTTGGTTTATGTATACGGTGGACCGCATGCGCAAATGATTACTAATTCATGGGGTGGTGGAGCCAGCCTTTGGATGTATTGGATGGCAGAACAAGGTTATTTAGTATATACGGTCGACAATAGAGGTTCTGACAATAGAGGTTTCGCCTTTGAAAGTGGAATCCATAGGCAACTGGGAACCTTAGAGATGGCCGATCAAATGGAAGGCGTTAAATTTTTAAAATCACTGCCTTATGTAGACGGAAATAGATTAGCCGTTCATGGATGGAGCTTTGGAGGATTTATGACCACTTCCCTTATGCTAAGAGAAGCTGGTGTATTTAATGTGGGTGTAGCAGGTGGACCGGTAACGGATTGGAGTTATTATGAGGTAATGTATGGTGAGCGTTATATGGATCAACCTTCTGAAAATGTGGAAGGATATAAAACAAATCGTTTAGCGAATTATGTTGAAAATTTGAAAGGGGACCTGTTATTAATTCACGGTACAATGGATGATGTCGTTGTGATGCAGCATAATTTGACACTTGTTCGGGCCTTTGTTGAGGCTGGGGTGCAAATGGATTTTTTCCCTTACCCTATGCATGAACATAATGTGCGTGGAAAGGATCGCGTTCATTTGATGACGAAAGTGTTAAACTATGTGATCGATAATAATCAATAACATTTAATCGTATTTTTAAAACCTGCTTACAGCAATGTAGAGCAGGTTTTTTTATGCAAAATTTTGTAGGATCGAAACCTTGAATCATTCTAAAAGCTAAATTTACGAGGCAATGAAAACCTTTAAGCCCCTTTTTTTTATCCTTTTTCTAATCAGTGGCAATCACCAAGTTATGGCAACTGAATTAGACTCACTTTTAAGTGTTTTAAATCGTAAGGCGAATAATATAACATTGGAGGATTTAGATGAAAAATCCATTTTGTGCAATAATATTGCCGTGATGTATCAAAGTTTGGATGATCATAATAAGGCACGTTTTTATTTTATGCAAGCCATTGAATTTACCGAACAACGAATAAAAAAAACAAGTTATTTGGGATGCCCAAAATAATTATGATATGGCCTATTTATATCAAAATCTTGGTGTTTTTGAATCGACAACGGGTAATACAGATCAATCAAAGTCCTATATGGAAAAGGCAGAATTCTATTATCAACGCCTGCAGTCTCAGATCTCAGAGGAGGAATATGTTCAAATTATTTTAGGCTTTTATCAATCCAATTTCGCGAGA
>JALQVX010000100.1 GCA_023263555.1 Crocinitomix sp. | reverse complement strand
ATTCAAAAAACACTACAACATGATCAATGTCTTGAAGTAGTTTATTATTATAACCTTCATTTACATCCTGCTCCTTATCGCGGAAGGCAAGTTGCACACGCGGATTAAGCATAAAGTACATTTTAGATTCAACCCGTGCAGTGGTTCTGTACCCTCCGAGAATGGAATTGAACGATTTTGCAGTATCGGCCATCTCAAATTTGAGTTCGGATGTTCCGAAACCAAGACCGAGTAATGGAATTAGATCGAATTTATCAGAAGACAGCAGATCCTTTCCGAGTGAGATTGCAGCACGATAGCCCGTGAGCGAGATCTTTGTTTCTGAATCATTCGTTTTATTTTGAATACTCGCCATATCAAAATCGATTTGTAAACGCCACGATTTGAAATTTTGATTCATAGCAAACCCAACATCCGAGCCAACGCGTGATAATTGTCTATACCCATCATTTAACAATTGCTCGTTGAAATTGATTAAATGATTTTGCCGATAAGCACCAATTGACAGCGCATAATAATGTTTAAAGTCCGATTGACCAAAAGCTGAAGATTCACCCAATAAAATTAAAACGAGTACTGATTTAAGCACCAACTTAAGCGGAGAACAAAGGCGAAGTAATTTCATGACAATTAGGTTTAAAAGAAAACCTAAAATACATAAAATTGTACGAATCCCCTATTTAAAATTCAAGCTCGCTCCAATTTGCACGTAGGGTGCTGTAAAAGAAGTTTTGGTAAAATCTTTTGCTTTACCATCTAAACGCCAATATTTTCCAGATACGTCAAATGAATAACCGGCTTTTGCGTTAATACTGATCAACGGTAAGGTTATTCTAAACTGGAAATTCGGATCTAAGGTGAAAATATCATTCCGGTAAATCACTTTATTTTTTGAGTTATCTTGAATTAATATGGGATCTCCAACAAGTTGCGTTTCTTTCAATTTCATTTGTCCATAACCGATATCAAAACCAAACGCACCAAACATGTAGCGTCCACCGAATGGAAAACTTCCCCCAACGGTCGCATTAAACCCGCCTAATTCGAACCGGTCACCGTTTGAAATCGTAGGATAATAAATAAAGGTAAATGAAGAACCTGTTTCATCAATCGAAAAATAATCTGCATAAAAAGTATACCCTAGCATTCGATTATCAAATCCACCAGCACTAACTGCTGCGAGACCAGTATTTAGTTTATTCATCTTACGAAACCACCAATAACCTACTCCGACACCTAAATGCACTTCTTCAATCGAATTGTCCCAATAGTCATAGGCAAAATAATCAACCTGATCAGATTGGGCATTACAGATAATCATGAACGGTAAATTATTATAAAAACCAACAATCGAATGATCTCCATTTTTATACGCTAGATCAATGATGTACGACTCATCCGAATCGGTATAGCGCGGATCAAAATCCAAACTTTTAATAACATCTCGGTCGTAATCACGCGATTTATTGTAAAAAATAGGGATAACCAATACTTGATTTTCCAAGGAAGGATCAACATCATTAATACGATTGGCAATTGAATTCATATAATAATCATAACAACGACCTGCATCTTGATCTTTGTGCAAATGACATCTTCCAAACTGCCCATAAAACTTTCCTTCTTTGTCTGCTTGATAGATGCGTTCGAATTCATCCGCCATAAAACGCTCTCGTATGATGGGAGATTTTATATCACCTACCTCTTCCGTCATGTACCATTCATGTCCAATCTCTAAACTCTCAATAATTGAATAAAAGATCGTACTATCTTTACCTAACGCAACTTTCAAACTATCTTTGTTCTCTTTGGCACCATTAATAATTGACTCAAGCGAACGCCAAGCAGAAACTTGACCAAATTGAAATGTAAAATTATCATCTGGATTAGCGTAATAAGCCGCTGCACCAGCATTTGCATAATCAGAAGTTGCCAAGGCTTTAATTTGCTCGAAAATTTCACCACCCTTTACACGAGCGTTTAATGTATCCACCATTAAA
The DNA here is from genome assembly GCA_023263555.1 of Crocinitomix sp. Taxonomy (GTDB): domain Bacteria; phylum Bacteroidota; class Bacteroidia; order Flavobacteriales_D; family Crocinitomicaceae; genus Crocinitomix. Next base: position 2,530 of record JALQVX010000100.1, on the reverse strand, counting down.
TCTAAGGCGTAAATAGAAAAGCTAGGGAAACGTTCAATATCGATTCCGTGCATTTGAATTTTATCTTCATAAGCCAAGGTATCGTTGTACTTGCGAATTTCCTTTACCAAATCATAAAAAGGATCGAAAAAGACATCCCCTAAATAATGTAAATGAGATGTTTTATCCTCTAAAATCAACTTGTTGATGATGTAACTCAAGCCTGGACTTTGTTCAAAGATGAAGTGATTCACCCCTTGATTTTGGTGCAGATATTTCAATAATTTAACCTGAAAAGCCGTATTAAATGTCGCATACATATGATTTTCCCCTGTGAAATAAACTTTGTATTTATCAAGCGTATCGCCGAAGACTTTAAATTCTTCGAATGACTCCGAATACAAGTCAATCGTACCCGAACTTTCTTGGGAAGAGGCGTGATTTGGAGTAGCGATTAATCCGAATAATGCAAATCCGAACGTCAAAATTTTTTGATTTATTTTTTTCATGTACAATTTTTTACCTAGCGCTCAAATTCGTTGAAATTTCACTCGTATATCTCTTTTTCATCAGCGGTTACAAATAAACACATTTTCGAGCAAAACCTTTAGTTTTTATCTCGTGATTTTCCTTTCCTATTTTCAATCATAACCTTTGATATCGCCCTCACACCCTAAGTAATAGCCTTAAGTTGAATCACGTAATCTTCATTCGAATCATTATGATTTAAATTTGCCAAGGTTGTGTTAATGGCCTCCATTTTACTAATCACTTGAATCATCTCACCACCATTTTCGCCATATCCCTTAAGTTTTTGTTGCTCGCTATAGTTCGCTTTAATTGTATCCCAGCGCTCTTGTTCTTGTTCATCTATAAGTCCAATGAGTTCTTTTAGTTTCAATAAATTTGCTTCACCTCCTCAAGTTGCACGTTTAATGTTTGCGCTTCAGCATGCGAAAGCCAATGATCACGATTACCCAATATACGACGCAAAAACTAATTAATAACGTTGGAATAATATTGGGGGGACTAAATATGAAATTGATTAATTCTGACATGCTAATGCTTAAGTTTTGGGTAAAAAAAGGGCTGTCTCTGCATCATTTCATTACTAAAAATTAAGAGAGACAGCCGAATAAATTGGTTTGTCTTTTCTGTATAAGAAAGGCTTTTAACTATGCCCCTTCAGACTTGCCAAGCCCCATTTTTGCTTTAAGGGCAGCTAGGCTATCAGCGGCTTTCACTTGAGCCGTTCCTGAATCCAAGGCTTTATCAATTTCTTGATCTACTGAGGTGTTTTCGCTCGCAATGTCTGCATACGATTCAGCCAATGCCTCTTGTTGATCTACTTTTTCCTTCATACGCTCAAGCATAGAAACAGTACTTGTAGAATCAATATCAGCCAACTGCTTATTAATATTTGTTGTTGCCTCCGACACTTTTGCTCTCGCTTTTAAGGTCTTTAATTCAACTTCATAACGCTTAATATTAGAACGCAATGTTTTGATATTGCCATCTAATTTATTAACGTTCGCTTCAAATTTTTCTTGATTTGTGCGATTCACTTGTGCATTTGCTGCTAATGCTTCTTTTTGAACTAAACACTCACTTGCCAAACGATCTGCTTCTTCCATGGTAATTTCGCCTTGCTCAGCGCGTTTTAGCAATAAAATAGCTTTACGCTCATAATCATTCGCTTTTTCGGTATCTGAATTTGCGTCGTTTCTTGCGCGAATAGCCAAAGCTTTCACTTCTGCTAACGCTTCTAATGCCTTACCAAGATCCGATTTCAAATCACGAATACCTTGTTCCGTCATTTTGATTGGATCCTCTAATTTATCAACTAATGAATTCGCTTCTGCTGAGCCAATTCTGAATAATCTTCTAAAAATGTTCATCTTATTTTCTGTTTTTTTTTACGTTAAAATTAATTTTTTGAGAATCGAATAATTTCATCCGAATACTCACTCAACAAAAGACTTAAAGAAGTCAATGAGCCATCCAATTCATTTAAGTCAAGTGACTCAACTTGTAATGTATCTCTAAAAATAACCTTCTTACCATCTTCATCCATGACGAAAGCTCCATGAACAATGTCACGATTTTTCATTAATAGTTTGTGAGACACTTCACCAACGTTTGCCGTTAAATCAAATAAATATTGCTCAATGATAAGAATCGGATCTGCAATTCCGATCAATACGTTTTGAATTCCATCCTCCAACGACTCGATCACAAAAACTTGATTCGTTTTATCTTCTCTTATGATTGAATAGTTTAATTCCATCAAATAATCTCTTACTTTATCAAAGTGACTCATAATTACTTCTTATTTAGTTTTGTATTTTTTTTTCCTACCAAATATATACAATATCTTTTATTCATACTTTTCAAGTTTTTAAAATTTACAGTACCTTGATAAGCGGATTATTTTAAGTTTGTTTGTTCCACGCTTTAAGGCTTATTTATTTTTGTGTTTTCGATTTTTAACGAAAGTTTCTTAAATAATTATTCTCCTAGGTTTTAATCATTAATTTTGAATTTTCGTGTT
>JALQVX010000378.1 GCA_023263555.1 Crocinitomix sp. | reverse complement strand
TTCAAATTTGTCCATTTCAAATCTTTTAATGTTCTTACTCTGTTCTCCTTTAATAACAAATTAAGATCAGTTTTGTTGCTTTACAAATATAAGGTTTTAAACCGTGAATAGTTCGATTGCAAATAATTTCCATCTGGAAATTTGCCCTTATTTTTTAAATTTCAATACTTCAGATCTTCCTTTTTTGAAGATTTTATTGCTCACTGTTTTACCTTTTCTCATTTCTTTTTGAACCTCTTCGGGTAATTCGTGAATCTCTTTGCAGTCGTCTGAGCAACAATTATTCATCTTTTCTTTGCACGAATCGCATTGAATGAAGAGAAGATGGCACGCTTCGTTTGCACAGTTTTCATGTGTGTCACATGGCTCTCCGCATTGGTGGCAATTCGAAATGATGTCCTCACTAATTCGTTCACTTTTTCGGTGATCGAAGACGAAGTTTTTACCTAAAAATTTATTTTCAAGGGCTTCGCTCTCTACTTGTCGCGCATAATTAATAATGCCTCCCTCGAGTTGAAAGACATTTTTGAATCCTTGGTGTTTGAAGTAAGCGCTTGCCTTTTCGCAACGAATTCCGCCCGTGCAATACATCACAATATTTCGGTCCTCTTCATGTCCTTTTATTTGCTCCGAAATAATGGGTAAGGAATCTCTAAATGTATCGACATCTGGCGTTTGAGCATTTTTAAAATGGCCAATTTCACTTTCATAATGATTCCGCATATCAATCAAGATCGTGTCTTCACGTTCAATGATTTCGTTGAATTCATTTGCTTTTAAATGGATTCCGATAGCCGTCACATCAAATGTGTTGTCATTTAACCCATCCGCTACAATCTTGTTGCGGATTTTAATCTTCAGTTTAAGAAAGGATTTATTGTCTTGCTCTACCGCGATATTTAAACGAACATCTTTTAAGAAATCAATACTGTCCAAATGGGCTTTAAATTCTTGAAATCTTTTGGCCGGCACAGACAATTGTGCATTGATTCCTTCAGACGCAATATAGATTCTGCCCAATACCTCCATGGCATCCCACATGATAAAAAGATGGTCTCGGAAAACTTGTGTGTTTTTGATTTGATGGTACTGATAGAAAGAAATCGTCAAACGATCTTCTCCAGCTTGGTCGATTAAAGCTGCTCTTTCCTCAGCACTTAATTTATTATACAGTTGCATGCTATAAATAAGATAAGTGACTAATTAATTAGAGCAAAGATATAAAAAAAGGACCACGTCGAAGAATCCAAGGAATTGATTTTTGTCAGTTTTTAGCCCTGTTCTACTTACTTCCAATGATTTGCACCGTGCCTTGACCTTCTATTTTTGTGTTATTATCTGTTTTGGCTTGATAGGTATAAAAGTAGACACCATCCGAACATTTATCGCCATTTATATCTGTTCCATCCCAACCGTCATTGATGTCATTTAACTCTCCCACAACAATTCCCCAACGATTGACAATGATACAGTAAAACGATTCTATTGATGCCGATTTAAATTCAAAAGTAAATACGTCATTGATACCGTCTCCATTCGGCGAGAATATATTCACATCATCAAAAGCAATGGGCTCATAGATTGTAATGAGCTTACAAGCTGTATCTGTACACCCATTTTTATTCATAGCGACAAGACAAACTTCAATCAGATAGGTCTGACCTCTCGGACCATAAATTGTATCAAACGTTTCAAAAAAGTCATGGCTTATTTGCCAATCTGCACTAGGAGTATCTAAATTCCAGAAGAAAACAGTGTCTGCTCCAGGATTATTTGGATTGGCGAAATTACTTGAGTTATTGACAAATTCAACGTCCACCGGGGCCGTTCCCTGATAATCACCATTTAATTGGGCAGAGTTGATCGTGAAGTCAGCAATAGGGTTAAGTGAATCTAAAAATAATCTTTGTTTTAAGACGCAGCCATTTGCATCTATTGTTGTTAATTCATAATTACCGGGGTTAAGACCACCCCACGTGCTCGTGATCGATTCTTCTCCATTATCTATATTTACCCATTGGTATGAATAATCAGGTGTCCCTCCAGTAGCTGCTCCAAAAACGACGCCGTTACCACTTTGATATTCGTGTAATCGACAATACGCATGTTCGAATCCAAATTCAGCAAAGATAAGTTCAGCCGGTTCGTTGACTGTGAAATCGAAAACTTTAGAGCAACCGTTTTCGTCATTTATGGTTACGGTATAGTCACCAGCGCCCATGCTCCAAGTGGAGTCTTCCCCAATTCCGCCATTGCCTCCCGGGTTCGGATTCCATATATAACTGATCAAATCAATACTCCCCGTATAATTGGACACTTCGGTTATAACTGCAGTTCCTGTTTCATCACCATAACACAGTGGATCAATGACTACTATATCAATCGCTAAAACTCCGGGTTGAGACAGAAAAATGGAATCAAGTCCTTCACAAGTTGTGCCATCAGAGACATCAATATAATACCATCCTTCGCCTAATGAGTTAGCCGTATTTGAATTGTCTTCATTCAGAATTGTGCCGTCCGCATCAGTAATTTCGAATATTAATTCCACACCACCACCGAGCACATTTATTGTCACAGAACCATCTGTAAATCCGTGACAAGTTGGTTCATTCGCAATTATTTCTAAGGCCAATCCATCTAACATGATGATGTCTAATTCATAACTAGCTGTGCATCCATTTTCAGTGGTTACAGTTAATGTTATGGTATAGGTGCCTGGTGAATCGTAAACGTGATTTGGATTTTCATCACTAGAGCCGGAGCCATCTCCGAAATCCCAATCCCATGCTGTAATTGTTTCCGGAGCGATCACAGTAGAAAGGTCGTTAAATTCAATCGTACTGGCTATACATCCCCCCGTACTTCCATCTGCTGAAGAAATGCCATCTACGATAAATTCAAAACTCGCTACCGGCAGAGGATTCACTGTTAGATCGATTTCAATCGTGTCATTACAGCCGGCATCATTAATTGCAATTAATTGGACGGTATAGGTGCCCGCAGCAATATAGGTATGGCTCGGACTTTCATCCGTAGACGTGGTACCATCACCGAAATTCCATACCCACGTTGGATCAAGACCGATATCAAAAACGGAAGTATTGCTAAAGTCGGTTACTTCGCCGACACAAACGGTTGTAAATTCAAAATTTGCCGAAATAGCTTCTTCATCTTCGGTCGCATGATCAGAGCGCAAACAATTATCGCCTAATGTATAAACAGCACTATAGTTGCCCGGACCATAAGGCATAAGGTCAATCGTTTCACCGGTTTCGCCAATCAAAGCGACACCTTCTAAATACCATTGCCAAGTTCCTCCAACTGTATCTGTATTCGCCTCCAACATTAAGTCATCATCACACCAACTTCCGGTCTCGGTCATTTCGGAATCTATTCCAAAAGATTGTTTTAAAGAAACTTTTATGTCAGGTTGGATGTCAAGATTTGGAGTCAATTTTTTCCCTATAAGTGTTTTTTAGCTGTGTGTAAGCTAAAGTTATCAGTTTTAATTTTTCCTCGTATTTTTTATTTCCGGCATTCATATCAGGGTGAAATTTTTTAACAAGCACTTTGAATTTTTCTTGTATTTTTTGCCACTTTAAA
>JALQVX010000329.1 GCA_023263555.1 Crocinitomix sp. | reverse complement strand
GAAGTTGAATATATTGTAACAGATGAAGCTAAATTAAAGGATGCAGCAAATAAAACGAATCAAATTTTATCTGCTAATAAAATCACCATCAATCAAACCGATCAGCTCGAAATTGATCTTCACATTGAATGTCTCAGAGATCGCCATAATCACTTGACAAATTTCGAAATCGTTCAAATTCAAATGACGACTTGTCGCGCATTCGTCCAAGAATCGATTCACAGAAATCGAAAAAAAATTGTACTCATTCACGGCAAGGGAGAAGGGGTGCTAAAATCTGAAATTAGAGCTTACCTTGAGCGTCTCTCAAATGATAAAGGCGTCCAATTAGATTATCATGATGCGTCATTTGCGGAATATGGAATTGGGGGAGCAACCGAAGTATTGTTTTATTAGATAGTATGAGAAATTACCTACTTTACTTTTTCTTTTTAAGTTTTACCTTCAGTAGTCAAAGTCAACTTTCAGACACGATTTTAATCGAACGCCATCTGAAAGAAATCATCAATACGCCATCACCGCGCTCATATCAGCACATTGAAAGCTTAAATCTAGTAGCCGATTATTTGCACAGTTCATTTCTTAACACAACCGATTCTGTTCGTTTTCAAGAATATAATGCAATTGGAAAAACATATAAAAATGTAATCGCATCTTTCTGTACAGATAAAGAACAACGGATTATCATTGGAGCGCATTATGATGTCTGTGGAAATCAAGATGGTGCGGATGACAATGCATCCGGTGTGGTTGGACTCCTTGAGTTAGCGCGACTGCTGAAGGATGTTGAATTAAATTATAGAATTGACTTGGTTGCCTATTCACTAGAGGAACCTCCCTTTTTTCGATCTGAGCAAATGGGTAGCTATATTCACGCTAAATCACTTCACGATAAAGAAATTGATGTAGTGGGAATGATTTGTCTTGAAATGATCGGCTATTTTAATGATGCTGAAGGGAGTCAACATTACCCCCTTAAATCACTTAAATTAATTTATGGTGATAGGGGAGATTTCATTACCACCGTTAAAAAGATGTATTCAGGCCGTTTTGCGCGTAAATTCTCAAAGGCTATGAAGAATACAGAACTGATTTCATCACGTGTATTTAAAGGCCCAAAGCGGTTAGCGGGGTTAGATTTTTCAGATCACCAAAATTATTGGCACTTTCATTACAGCTCGGTTATGATCACCAATACTTCCTTTTATCGAAACGCGAATTATCATCAAAAAACAGACACACTCGAAACCTTGGATTTAAAGCGAATGGCTGCAGTTATTGAAACAGTTTACCTGGCCTTAATTTCTTATTCGACTGAAAATTAAGTAATACTACGGTATTTTTACTTTTATTAGCTTAACAAAATATTATATCAAAACACTATATATCAATAACTTAACGTAGTTAATGAGAGGTTTTATAATGAAACTTCACCTCATTTTTTTAACATTCTCTTTTTTTTGGTATTTTAGCTTAGATTAATCAGTTCAAATTGCCTTTTTTTGAAGATTCTGAGATTCAGCAAAGTGGTAAAGAACACAAACTCTAGTCAATGATAATAAATTTGAGATCGATATATGTAAGTATATGCGCTTTGATATTGTCGGTAAACTATAGCGTCGCACAAGATCCTGCTTGGACAATGACCAATATTGCAGGAAACGGTGAGGATAGTTTTGTTGCGGGGAATGATGCATTAGAAACAGGATTTCAAGCGCCAGCTGCATTAGCTAAAGATAATCAAGGGAATATCTATTTTGCGGTCCCTGCTCTTTTAGGTTCCAATGGCATTTATAAAATTGATCAAAGTACAAATGAACTTTCTTTAGTTCTCGGAGACATTCCTGGCATAGCAGGAATTGCCATTCATCCCACAACAAATGTTCTTTACTTCTCTCGAGGAAACCTTGGACCATCCGCTTTTAGCTATCTTCATCTCTACGCAGTTGATTTAACAGATTATTCATATGAAATTTTTGCAGGAAATGGCTCTTTAGGTATTCCTTTAGAAGGTGCATTAGCATTAGATTCTCCAATTGGAGGTGCAGGCGGAATTGAATTTGATAAAAATGGTGATTTCCTCTACTATACTTCAAGCGTCGTTGATGATAGCCATTTTATTCAGCGAATTGATATGAATGAATTGACAACTCATAGGGTGTTGGGTAAAATAGGTGCTGGTGTTACAGGAGTTGCTAATGTTGATGATGAATCAATCGCCTTAGATGTTCAATTAATATTAGATTTAGGACTTGCATTCGATAGTGAAGGTGATTTATATTTTGCGACAAGAGCGAATCAAATAAAAAAGATAGTTGACGGTAAAATTTACAATGTTGCTGGTAATGGCGAAGATGGTAAGGATGGTGATGGCGGACTCGCAACAGAAGCCACACTTTCGTTAAACATAAATGGTTTTGCCATTAATGAAACGAATTATCTTTTTCTAGGAGAAAATGGGAATCTTGATATCCGTTTGATATTGTTGCACCCAACGACATCTGAAGATGAAATAATCACTACACTTTGCGGTACGGGATATACAGAGGGAGATGCCGCAAACCCTTCCGGTGATCTCGTAAATGGGGTCTATAAATTTGCGATAGAAGCAAATATAAACCCAGTTGATATTTTAATTGATGGTGAAGATATTATTTTCACTGACCAAGGAAAGAATAGGCTTAGACGAGCTACTTTTTGCAAATATCCGGAAATCCAGAATACTACAATTAATTCAAGTTCAATCTGTAAAGGAGATATGGTTACCTTGTCTTTTGAAGGATCCTTAGGTGATGCAGTAGTTTGGGAATGGCACAAAGCAGGCTGTAAAGAAGGAGAGTCACTTTCGAATGGAACAGCTTTAATAGTAACAGCTGACGTATCAGAGAGTTATTTTATTTCAACCAAAGGAGGGTGTATAGTAGATGAAAATTGTACCGAAATAAGATTAGAGGTGGAGTGCAAGGAGTATTTCAATACGTTTACACCGAATAATGATGGTAAAAATGACTTTTTCGAAATACCTGTACTCGATAATTTTCCGGTCAATACGGTGGTCATCTATAACCGTTGGGGAGATGTTTTAGAAACGATCGAAAACTATGACAATGATGGTATGGTATGGAGAGGTACAAATGGGAAAAATGATCCTGTAGATTCTGGAACTTATTATTTTACAGTTATTTCAAATGGAGAACTCATCACTTCGGGCTGGGTCGAATTAATACGCTAATTGTATGAAAAGAATTCTACTCATTTTTATACTGGTTCTTTCGAACGTATACAGTTTTGCTCAACCTGATGCGATTTATACGCAATACATGTACAATCAATTTGTACTCAACCCTGCCTATGCAGGCTCTCGTAATTCTATGAGTGCATTAGCTATGCACCGCACAAAATGGATCGGAATACAAGAATCTCCTACGACTTCTACAATATCCCTTCAAAGCAATTTATACCACTCAAATTTCGCGTGGGGTGCCAATCTGGCCACAGATCGTTTAGGACCTGCTAGTAATACGCTAGCGGGCATTGCAGGTGCTTATCACCTGCGATTAAAAACAGGACGGTTAGCGTTTGGACTTAGGGCCGGGGTATACAATCGGGTGCTCAACGGAACAAAGCTCGATTTCCGAGATCCAAGCGACCCTCTTTTTACGAGTGCACGCCAAAGTTCAACCCTAGCATCTGCTGACTTTGGTCTCTATTACTATACGCGACGATTCTTTGCAAGTTTTGCAATCAACCATCTCGGCGGTGGATTATTCAAATATGACAATCTTCCTGACGCAACCATTAACCTGCGTCCTTTGATAACATTCGGATTGGGATATGTAATGGAAGTGAATGAAAATCTAGTTGTTAAACCTTCCATTTTACTCAAAAAAACAGACGGATTTGATGGGAATTTAGATCTTAATGTAAGTTTACTTTTTTATAAAAAAGTATGGTTCGGAGTTTCGCTTCGTAATCGAACTAGTGTAAACTTCCTTTTAGATGTTAACGTGACGGATTTTCTAAGGATGGGCTATTCGTATGACATTTTTATTAACTCACTCAATAAAGCATCAAATGGTGCGCATGAAATTTTTATTGGGTTTGATTTTGGATCCAAAGATATTAAAACCATTTCACCTCGTTACCTCTAAGTATGAAACTAAAATTAGTCCTACTTCTAAGTTTGTTAACCTGTCTTATTAGTTCAGCGCAAACGTATTCTGTGGTGAAAATTGAAATCCTTTGTGAAATTGATAGTGTACTGCCAAATTTCAATTCTAGTGCCAACGAATTTTCGCCCTTTGTTCTTAATAATGCCATCTACTTCTCGTCTGATCGTGATCCTGACATTGCTATTGGCGGTGAAAACAATTGGAGCAATAAAGGACATTTAAACTTATATGAGTCAGAATATAAAGGTGATTTAAATGGAAATACCAAGTTTAAAGCTGCTCATTTGCTTTCTGAGCGTTTCGTTTTTGACAGTCATACCGGTCCAGCATGTTTTTCAACAACGGGTGATACAATTTTCATTTCTCAAGTTCTAGTTGACGGTAAAGAAGGAACATTTAGACCACAACTTTATTATGCTGTTAAATACAATAATAGATATACAAAACTAAAAGCCCTGCCGTTTAACAATGAACGGTATACATTCTCTCATCCTTTCTATGATTCTAGATCGAATAGACTCTATTTTTCTTCAGATAAAGAAGGTGGTAAAGGTGGTTTCGACTTGTATTATAGTGAACTGTCTGACTTTGGATGGAGCAATCCTGAACCTCTCTCAGGTGCAAATACAATCGAGAATGAAGCTTTTCCCTTTGTTATGGACAATATGCTCTTTTTTGCGTCTGATCGCAAAAGTAAAAAGGATGGACTTGATTATTATTGGAAAATATTAGATAATTCTGCAGAGGTAAATTCCATTGATGGACTTAACTCCACAAAGGATGATTTTGGAATCTATATTTTTCCCGGTATGAAAAAAGGGTTCGTATCCACAAATCGAAATGGAAATGATGACATTCTCTTCTTTAAAATGGAGCGTAAAATCACCGTTAGAAACGAAATGGCCGGGGAGTTTGTTTTTACATCCTTAAAAGGTTATCCATCTGGCATAACTGTGCAGATTCTAGACGATAACGATTTTGTTTTGTACGAAACAGAAACGGACGAATTTGGTAAATTTGTGTTTCAAGACATCAACTATGATCAAAATTACCGTATCAAGGCGATCTCGGAAGCAGATCTTGAGCTAAATCTAGCTGATCAAAATGGAAAGGGAGTGGCTTCTTTATTAGGTGATGACGACAATTTGTTTTATTACAGAAAAGTCGATCCATCTAAAGCAGGAACACTATCTCTTATTCCTGAAGACATGATCGATCTTTCATTAAATCAAGGTCACTTAACTGCTCAACTCATCTATGACGACAGAGTAAATGAGTATCCTGCTGGAAAACGAATCATTTTAGTAGATGAAAATGGCAAAGAGGCTTTCTCTACGCTGACAGACAAAAATGGCAATTTTGATTTTCAAAAAATACCCATGTCGCAAAATTATATCCTCAAAATCAATGAAGAAACAGAAGACATGATTTTGCTTATTTATGATTTGAAAGGCAATGTTGTTGCTGAACTTAAACCGAGTGAAACCGGTGATTTTACGTATCGAAAGTTAAACCCAGATATTCGGAATCAACTTACTCTTATGGATGAAGGAGATGATTCATTTGACTATAATTCACAAACGATTTGGGGTTATTTTGAATATGAAAACAAAACGTTATTGAGCAAAAGCAACTTAGTTGTAAAGGCCTATAATGAGAAAGGGGAACTCGTTTCATCTCAATTGACGGATGAAAAGGGGATGTTCAGATTCCGTGATCTGCCTGTAGACAGAAGTCTCCTGTTTACACTTGAGGAAAATGGAGAGAATTTTATTCTAGACGACTTCACCTTGTATGTCTTTGATCGAAATGGTCAAAAAATAGCGGGCTTAAGACGCGGTCAAGATGGATTTTTCACCTTCAGACCGTTGGGCTATGACAATTCGAATCAATTGAGTAAAATAGAAGAGGAGCACCTGGATTTCATTTTGGGAGAATATAAAAATCGCCAACGAATTTTAGTCTATTTTGATTCGAATCAAAGTCAGGTTAAATCGAATGACCTCGTTATTCTAGCGAATCTTTTTTCAGTACTAAAAAGTAACCCAAATGTGCGCGTTGAAATCAATGCTTACGCTGATGCAAAATCTTCGGACGAATACAATTTAATTCTCTCGAAAAAAAGAGGAGAATGGGTTTACGATTACTTGGTTAAAAAAGGAATTAAAGCTGATCGTATTATTGTAAATGCTTATGGCGAATCACGTCTAATAGATAAAACAAATGATGCGTTGAATCGTAGAGCTGAAATTCATCTGTATTAGTATTTGTCCAATTCAACGTATTCAACTTTTTTCAAGTTTCATTCTGAAAGATTTAATCTTCTCGTTTTCAATGGTTTTTTTTACGTTTTTTCGCTAAATTCGTGGAAAGATAAAATTTTAATTAAAGTTAGCTAAGAAGAAAAACACAAAAACATTAATGGGATTTGCACTTGTCGTTTTCGTCACGATAAGTTGGTTTATGACAAGTTGTAACAAGAGTGAAGACTCAGGTAACTATGAAGTAACCACGCTTTTAGTGACTGAAAACAGCGGTAATAAAGTTAAGTTAAATGGATTAATTAAGGGAGGAAATCCAATAAATGAAGGTTTTGTTTTGAGTACAAGCCCTTCTCCTTCTCTTGATAATGGTGCAACACAAATAGTAGCAAGCAGTCCTGTTAATGATAGTATATCCGCAACGGCGTTTGTGGAGCCTAATTCGACCTATTATGTAAGAGCTTACGCATGGGAAAACTCAATTAAAACCTATGGTAACGAGATTACTTTTTCAACTGGAAATGCCATTGGTCAATCTTTTGGAGGAGGAAAAATTGCCTACATCCTTCAACCAGGTGACGTAGGTTATGATCCTGCAGAGCAACGCGGTTTAATTGTTGCGGATGATTATTTTGGATTTGATATAGTTTGGGGTTGTGAAGGGACAGATGTGCCTGAAACTGAAATCAGTTTTGGTTCGGGACCTTTGAATACAACACGAATTTTAGCTGAATGTTCCACTCCTGGAATTGCTGCAAAACTATGCGCTGATTATGAGTCAGATGGATATACAGATTGGTATTTACCAAGTTATACAGAGTTGCAAAAAATTAACCAAAACTATGACGCGATAGGTGGCATGTCAGGGGGGTTCTATTGGAGTTCTAGTCAAGCAAATTCATCACAAGCGTGGATTATTTATCTTTGGCCAAACGCATCTCCCAGTGAAGAACCTTCGGAGTATTCAAAATCATCTGAACGCAGAGCTATTGCTGTCCGTTCTTTCTAATCCTTATCCGGCAAAATAATCAGTTAAAGTAAAAGAAATTTATTACGGATAAAAAAATCCCGTCCTGCTGTGTACAAGACGGGATTTTAATTTTAAGTCACAAGAGGAATTAATCCTCCTTCTTTGTTTCCTTTTTCTTAGGTGGTTTTTTACCTTTCTCAATTTGAATGACGATTTCTTCTTTCGTTTTATCAAAACTAATGGCAATTGTATCCCCTTCATGAAGGGTAGAATTGATAATTTCTTCCGCTAAAGGATCTTCAATGTATTTCTGAATTGCTCTGTTTAACGGGCGCGCTCCATACTTTTCATCATACCCCTTATCCGCAATAAAATCTTTAGCCTCTTCAGTCATTTTGATTGAATAACCCAATTCGTCAATTCGTCCGTATAGCTTCTTCAGCTCAATATCAATAATTTTA
>JALQVX010000144.1 GCA_023263555.1 Crocinitomix sp. | reverse complement strand
GGAAGTAGAGATGCTTTAACAGTAACGGGTTTACACCGCTCGCAATGGGTGAGTTTTCCAGGCGCTCCAGTGACACAAACGTTAACTTTACATGCCCCAATTTTTAATGAAAAAATAGGCCTAGGAGCGTCATTCATTAACGATAAAATCGGTCCAACTAAATCAACTGGCTTTTTTGTTGATTTCGCCTATAAAATTCAAGTAGGAGATAAAGGTAAACTGGCTTTTGGTCTAAAAGGTGGATTGAATGTTCGCGGTACTGATTTGGCAAGTTTAACCACCATTGAAGGCGGTGATCCGAATTTCCAAACGAGTATCCAAAGTCAATTATTACCTAATTTTGGTTTTGGATTGTACTATTCCTTACCACGCTTTTACGCAGGCATATCTACCCCACGATTATTGCAAAATAAATTCGAAACGAGTTCAACTTCTGGAGGAACCAATGCAGCTTTTGAGGCACGCCATTATTATTTTATTGCGGGAACGATTTTTAACTTAACGGAGAATGGAAACTTGAAATTGAAGCCAACTACATTTATTAAAGTGACGGCTGCAGCTCCAGTTGAGATGGATTTAACGGCTTTATTCTATTATAAAGATTTTCTATGGGCTGGTCCTATGTTTAGAACGGGTGATGCTTTTGGTGTTTTGGCCGGTTTAAATTTAACAGATCAATTTTCTTTGGGTTATTCATTTGATTGGTCATTTGGAAACAGCACTGGGCGCTATAATGCCGGTTCGCATGAACTCATGCTCCGATATGATTTTATCTTCAATGAAAAGGCTAAAATTGAGTCACCACGCTATTTTTAAAATTTAGAGAAGAAAAAAGACAGTTATGAAAACCGCTTTACTATTCCTATCATTTCTACTTATTTCCCTTTCGACCTTGGCACAAGATCCTGTTGGAAAGGAGAAGAAAGCAAATGCAGCTTACGATAATTTTTCCTATGATAAAGCAATCGAGCGATATGGTGAATTAGGCACCTCATCTCTTGACCTAATGCGAAAAGAAGCATTGAGTTATTGGCGTTTGAATAATACCGAAGAGGCTGAACCTCTTTTTAAGGATATCGTTATGACCGAAGGTCATACACCAGAAGATGTATTGAATTATGCGCTTGTATTGCGATCAAATGAAAAATATGAAGAGTCGGAAGAATGGATGAAAAAGTATGGGAATCTGAATGAAACGGACTTAAGAGCGCAACTTTATGCACGCGAGAAAGGTTCTTATCAACGCATGATAAGAGAAAATAAAGACTTGACAATTAAGAATTTAGATATCAATTCGGAACAACAAGATTTCTCTGCAATTTTCTATAAAGATCAAGTTGTTTTTGCGTCAAGTCGCGAAGGGGTTAAACCGATTCATAGAAGATGGAACTGGAACCGTTTGCCATTTTTAGATGTCTATGTTGCTGATAAAAATACTGACAATAGTCTTGCAAACCCTGCTCGTCTGAGTGGTAAAATCAATAAAAAATTTCACGAAGGTCCTGTTGCTTTTAATCAAGCGGGAGATTTTATGATTTTTACGCGGAATAATTATGATGGGACAAGTTCAGAAGGTGTTGTAAGACTTCAATTGTTTTCATCTAAATTGATGGATGGGAAATGGACTAAGCCTGTTCCTCTGCCGTTTAATGATAACGAATATTCTGTTGGCCACGCAACGATAAGCAAAGATGGTAAATGGCTTTATTTTGCGTCTAATATGCCCGGTGGTATCGGTGGAGTAGATCTTTACAGAGCTGAGATGTTCGAAAATGGACAATACGGTGATGCCGTTAATCTAGGCGATAAAATCAATACAGAAGGGGATGAAATATTTCCGTTTATTCACGCAGGAGGCGAAATGCTTTTCTTTTCTTCGAATGGACGTGTCGGTTTGGGTGGACAAGATGTCTTTATGGCCCAAATTAAACCGGATAATGTAATCGGCAAGGTAATGAACCTTGGTGCTCCTGTGAATAGCAGTGCGGATGATTTTTCTTTTGTTATGACTGAAAATCAAGAAAACGGCTATTTCTCTTCGAATCGTGAAGGAGGAAAAGGATCAGATGATATTTATTCCTTCGATTTAGCAAAACCCTTCACGTTTGGTAAAATCATAAAAGGCGTTGCAAAAGATAAAAAAGGAAATTTGTTAGCAGATACCAAAATCACTTTATTCGATCTAATGACGGGTGAGGAAGAGGTGATGATGACAAATGATGATGGCGCCTATGAATATGTGGTTGAAGAGGATAAGACATTCAACCTAAGAGGTCAAAAATCAAAATATTTTGATGGAACGAATACGGCGGATACCCGCACGGAGGAAGAGGTCATTGTTGTTGATTTGGTGCTAGAAAAAGATCCAGGTATTTCACTTTACGCTGTCGTAACAGATAAAAAAACAGGTGCCCCGTTAAACCGTGTTAAAATGTTGATTATTGATAATATGACAGGTGTGAAAGAAACGGTGTATACTGAGGTTGCAGGTGATTATTTAAAGCCTTTGTCTGACAAGAAATTAGATGAACGCGGAAGTTATAACTTCGTTCTTGAAAAAGATGGTTATTTAGGCAAAACCGTCAAATATAACGCACTTTTTGATCACGAAGGAAAGTACAATATACATTCAGATTTAGACTTGACGTTGGAACCGATTCAAGTCGGCGGAGACCTTTCGAAGATTATTGATATTAATCCTATTTATTTTGATTTGAATAAGGCTATTATTCGACCAGACGCTGCACTCGAGCTGGATAAAATTGTGAAAGTAATGAACGAAAATCCAAACATGGTGATCGAACTTGGTTCGCATACGGATTCCCGTGGAAGTGATGCGTCAAATGAATCTTTATCAGATCGTCGTGCAAAGGCTTCTGCAGCTTATATTGCTGAGCGAATTACGAATCCTGAACGTATTTATGGCAAAGGTTATGGTGAGTCTAAACCGAATACCGTTAATGCTACTGAAGACGGAGGATCGGTAGAGCAAATTCTTACGGAAGAATTTATCAACGCATTTAAATCAAAAAATAAGAAAGCGTTTGATAAATACCATCAAATGAATCGTCGTACTGAATTCATAATCATAAAGATGTAATACCTCTGGATTTAAAACGATTTAAAAACTGGATTCAGCTGCGAGTTTGGCTGTGTTTTTGATAAAGTCAACTTAAATTGTATATTTGAATTATATTTTGAATCGTTATGATGAAGGTTGTGATATTGGATGATGATAAAATTTCACGCGAAATAATTCGTTCTTACATTAATTTTACTGATTTTTTAATCCTTGAAGCTGAATTTGATAATCCAATCGAAGCGATAAAAGAAATCGAAAAATTGGACTGTGATTTGATTTTTTTAGATATCGAAATGCCGGAAATGTCAGGAATAGACTTTATTGAGGCTGCAAAAAACATTCCGCAGGTAATTATTGTTAGTTCAAAGGCAGAATACGCTGCAGAGTCCTATAATTACGACGTCACTGATTACCTCGTAAAACCAATTGAATATAAACGGTTTTTGAAAGCTGTCGATCGTTCACGGTCTATTCGTGAAAGCATCTCTTTGGAGTCACCTGAAGATGATAAATTTATTTTTGTCAAGACTGGTAATGAACTTGTAAAACTCAATTTTTCGTCCATTAATTATGTTGAAGCCTTTGCCGATTATGTGCAGATTCATACTGCAGATAAGCGGTATACGGTTTTGTCAACTATGAAATCAATACATGCCAAATTAGGTGAAAAAGACTTTTTAAGGGTACACCGCTCCTTTATCGTAGCGCTTAATAAAATAGATGGTCTCAAGGACAATGAACTTGAGATTGGTAACAAGCTAATAAAAGTCAGCCGCAAGTATAAAAAGGAACTTAAAGAAAGTTTGGCTAACCGGATTTATTAGTCTTTTTTATTTCACAAAGACGTGAGTTTGAAGTCTTCATTAATCGACAATTAGCAACCAATTAACGAAAGTTTTAACCTTGTTATATCTAAACATATACTTTCGTGTTAATTAACGGGCTATTGCATTATGAGTGATGACAATGTACACAATATTGAGTTTACTGGTGGTGACAGTTTTTTTGGTCAGATGAAGGCTGGTGGGGTAGCTGATCAGCAATTTATCCGAGAAATAGTTCAAATGTTTATCGAAGAAGGTCAATTAACCTTAAGCTTATTGGGCCAAGGTGTTCTTGAAAAAAACATTCCCAATATTCGCCTCTATACGCACAAGCTTAAATCAAGTTTTATCATGTTTGATATGATAAAAGAGCATGAGCTTGTCACGCAATTGGAAAAAAGTGAAACAGACAATCTTAAAGATTCTCCTGCATTATTTACTGAATTAGAAATAAGTTGCAAGGTTAATTTCACGAAACTTAAAAAGAAATATCTTGACGCTTAGTTGCAATTCCTTAATTCAAGTATGGTTTGTATCTCCGTGATTTGAGAAAGGGTGAGTGGCTTAGAAAAAAAAGCAATTGACTCGTACAAACTCATGCAACGCTCCTTGTCAACATTTTCTTCGGAAGAAGTTAAGATGACGATTAAAGGTTTTTGACCTTCCAAACACGAAAGCGCGTTTTCTGAACGTTCCAAAAATTCAAATCCATCTAAAATGGGCACGTTTCACAATCTGTAAGAAAATCAAGGGCCTCTTGCCCGTTTTTACAGATGGAAATAGTTGTTGCAAAATGCAGTTTACCCAATAACCGATTATGGAAATTATTGGTGGCTTCACTGTCGTCAATCAGTAGGAGATGATTAATCGCGTTCATAAAGTAAGGTTAGATATATTCTTTTATTTCTATTTATAAGGAATGATTACAGTAAACTCAGAGCCTTTTCCGAGTTCACTTTTTAATTCTAATTTTCCACCATAGTTTTCTAGTAGTTTGTTTACAATATACATACCTATTCCAGAACCATTATCATCATTGTTTACCCTTTTAAATAAACCAAAGACCTTTGATTCATTCGTGTCAAGGTCAATTCCTACACCATTGTCCACAATGGTGATTTTAACTTCGTCGTTTTGCTGAAAAGTTGTGATTTTAACTTCTGGAAAATCTGTTTCAGATGAATACTGAATGGCGTTCGAAATAATATTTTGTAAAATACTGCGCAAAGCAACTGGATAATAATGAAATTCATTGATTTCGGTAAAATCGCAAATAAAAATTACGTTAGATTTCAAAATCCGTGAGCGCATACCCGAAAGAATGCTTTCTACAAGTTCTTCGAGATTAATTACTTTTAAAAGTTCTTCTTTGCTGTTTCTCGCTTTAAGTGCATTTGTGAGCTCATGAATAACTTGACGGGCTTCAGAAACAGAGTATTTTAGCCATTTAAGTGAATCTAGAATTTCAGGGTTAGGATCGATTAAGTCGATCTCCAAAAGGTCTAAATAACCTTGTATATTCGCTAATGGCGATTTTAAATCATGTGTTGCAACGTAGGTAAACTGCTCGAGCTCTTTATTGTATTTAATTAATTGAGCGTCTTGTGCCTCTATTGTTTTTTTTATATTGAGCGCTTTTAATTGCTCACTTTTTTCTGTAAGGTGACTATTTTCGTGGCGCAGTTTTTCGTTTTCGATTTCTAATTTTTTGATATCAAGCTTCAAATTTTCTATAGTTTTCAAGGGGTTCATGTGTCAATTTTACTTGTTCTTATGAAGTACTTGCCTTAAGAATTTCCTCCGCCATTTTTTGAAAAGCGAACTCTACATTGTCCCCACTCTTTGCACTCGTTAAATAGTCATATTTAAACGCCTTTAAATAATCAGCTTGTGGTTCAGAAATAAGGTCAGATTTATTAATTATTACGTATGTGAATGTGTTCTTAAAATCAATTGAAAGGTGGTTTTCTTTTTCGATTATAATGCTTTCATACGTTTCTGGTCGTATGGCATCTGCGATTAAGAATATTCCGTGAGCTCCTTGTAAATAATTGTTGTATAATGTTTTATTCATCATATCACCAGCTATATCCCACAACATTAGATTCACCTCAATTTCCCCTATTTGCACCGTTTTTTTTGAAATTTTGATTCCTATTGTCGTCAAATACTCATCACTAAAAATACTATTAACGTAACGCTTTACTAAAGATGTCTTGCCAACACCTTCATTCCCCAATAGGACGATTTTTTTATTTACCGATTTCATGTTCTTAAAAGCTAGTTAGTATATTTTTTACTGAACTTTTTAGCCAATTCGATTTCTACTCTTTCTTTTAACTTGTCATCAACGTTTTTTAAAGATATAGACCCAAGCTGTTTGTCCGTTAAATCTAAAAAATCATCTTGCAGTTGATCCTTTAATTCTGCATCAACATAGCCTTCCATTACACAGGCAAAATAAAATCGATTGAAGTTATATAACAAGATTTTATATGAACTGTATTCTAAACTTTCAAGTTCAGAGTTTTCTTGACCGAATGCACTTTCAACAAAAGATTTAATCGCAGAGAGCATACCCGCTACTAGGTCGGGCTCCAAAATGTTTTGTGGTGAATATTCACCAATTAATAGCCCAGAGTTTTTTTCAATCACAAACAATTGGAGAAGTGAACCCCCCATGGCTTGACTAATCGTCGAATCCCCCATAGAAACCCCTGCAACCTTATGTTTTATTTTCACTTTTAAAAATTTAAAAGTGAAAATTGCTTTACTCTGCTTCTCTATGTTTTCTTTGATGCGTGCGATTTCGCTTGCAATAAACTTCTTCATCATTTTGCCCAGCACTGGACCAAGGACGTCAATAATTTCAGCTTTAGACTGCTGGATAACACCTGCAAATTTTTCAGGATCGTTCAGCTCGTGCTCTAGTTCATCTAATTTGGCCAAGATTCGCTCATTTTGTTCGGCATAGTTCTCCCGATCACTCTCTAAGATTAAGTGTCGAAGTTGTTCAAAATGATCTTTTTCCATAGCCATTTGGCAGAAAATGAATTAAGCGTCCTGCAGCTTCTCGCCAATCTGTATGAGCATTTTGCCCAATTTTGCGCGATCTGCTTTTTTATTATCTAGTAAAGCAATTTTTTTCATTACTTCCGCTTCTAAACGATCAATTCGCGCGGTAATGTTTTTCTCTAAATCGCCTAAGGCTTTAATTTGATCTGCATTATCCTGATCGCTTTTTGCTCGATTATCGCTGATTAGTTTATGAATATTCTTGAATTCTGCATCATAATCTTGAATCTCTTTTCCAAAAATGAGTTCCTTTACTGCTTGTAATTTTGACAATTCTGTATCAGTGGCCATACTATACTATATTAAAACTAGATTAGAAACAAATATAAGAAATTTATGAGCTACCCAACCTCAGCGATTTTTTGATTTTTGTTACAAAATATTATGTGTGCACTCGGTGCTACAGTTTTATTTGTTAAGTCTCTTTGTGAGGGATGCCGTAAGATGCGGTGTCTTGGAAACAACAGCGATAAATTTGAGTTTATTGTACTTTCGCGATCTAATAAAAAGTCATCCATCACAAGGGTTGAAATTAGGGTTGATTCCTCTTCTTATAGGACTGCAACTGCGACAGGTTCTTCAATGATTTCAGTGGGTGAATCATGTTCTTCGTGTTGAAAATTTTCCGAGCGTATTTTCTTGGTGTCTTCTGTTTGAAATAAGAGAGTGGGAATTTTTCTATTTAAAGCCAAAAGATTGGCTGAGCCAGGCCCTAATTCTAACGTTTGAAGACGATTGTTGTTTTCAACTTGAAATGAAGCATCCGCTTCACGTTCATAGAGTCCGTCTATCTTAAGCGCATGATTTAAGGTAGAAGCACGATAGACCACTAACGCAGTCATCAATACAATTCCAAATGTAGAAATATTCTTAATCATTTTTTATTGGCGCGTGTTCAATACGTTTATAAACTCTCGGAACATATAATTGCTACTCAAGATAAAAAAAGTATATATAATTTATTTAGTTAATCGATCAAGCGTCATTTTTATGTGTTTAGCAGAAACTAATCATAGTTTAATGTATACGTTGGAAACAAAAAAAGGAAGCCATGATGACTTCCTTTTACCTGTTGTCTATATAATTCTATGTGAAAATCGCTTGGTAAGCGTTAGTTGCGTTGATCGGATTAACAACGAGAACCGGAATTTTGGCTTCGTTTGTAATCATGTACTGCTCATGTGATGCGCCAAATACACCCAATAATTGGTTTTTTTGGATATTCATAATCGCGATTAAATCTGCATTTACTTTTACAGCGTGCTCCACAACTTCTTTGTCAAAGTCTTTTGAAGGTGCAAGAGTGGTGGTAACTTCAATGTTTCGTTCACCAAAAAATTTATTGGCGAAAATGATGTTCGCTTTTACTGTGTGTTGTAAAAATTCATCCGTTTCATCCGGAATGACAACATGTACACGTGAATTGAAATATTTCGCCATATTGGCAACTAGGGTTAATTTTTGTTTCGTTTCCTTATGTAAGTCAAGCGGAACAATAATATCATCATATCCCGAATCGTTGATGCGGGTTTCTTGAACAATTACAAAAGGGGTAGGAGAATTTGTAACAACTTTTAAAGCATGACTTCCAGTGATGTGCTGCCAACCATGTGCGCCGTGTGTACCCATAAAAATAAGTTCTGCACCAATCTCCAAAGCAAACTCAGCAATGTCATCAAAAATATTACCCACACGCACATGGCTCACGATTTCTACATTTTTTGCAGCAGTTGAGGCAAGTGCTTTTTCTACAGTGCTCGTCAATTTTCCTTTCGCTTCTGAAATAGCTTCTTTTTTGGAAACAACATGTAGTAAATGTACGTCAGCACCAACAACTTGAGCTGTGATCATGGCATGCTCAATGGCACTTTCGGCGACGTCGGTGAAATCAAACGGCACGATAAATTTTTTCTTGGTCATACTTTAAAGATTTGATCTGGTTTTAATTTTTAAAACAAAAATAACGTTTTTTAAGGTGTTTAAGTGAACAAAATACTAATAAATAATCTAACTTCTACGCTGTAGCGTTAAATTTTTACGGCCTTTAATTGTTTCTTTTTGACGTAGGCGTT
This sequence comes from Crocinitomix sp., assembly GCA_023263555.1. Classification (GTDB taxonomy): domain Bacteria; phylum Bacteroidota; class Bacteroidia; order Flavobacteriales_D; family Crocinitomicaceae; genus Crocinitomix. The sequence continues at coordinate 13,903 of JALQVX010000144.1, read as the reverse complement.
TAAGAAAATTGAACCAAGTATTAAGAATGTACCTACATAAAAACCGATTGACATTTGTTCACTGTTTATTCCCCGGCTATAATCTATGATAAGCGCAATAATAATGGCATAAATAGGTTCCATGTTAATGCCCATACTTACGGTGAAGGGCGACAAGAATTTCATTAACCAAACGCTCACAATAAATGCCGCTGTCGTGCAAATTAAACCAAGAATTAAAAGGTATACAAAATCATCCATAGGCAAATTAAAGAGATTCGGTGAGATGTCTCCTGAAAAGGCTAGAATTAATGTCATGGTTAAAAATCCACCGAGCATTTCATATTTTGTAATTTGAAAAGAAGGCATAGTTTGGATAAATTTACCGTTTAGGACATTAAAAAAGGAAGCCAGCAAGGCGGATAGAAGTCCGACCATAATACCTAAAATATAATCGAATTCAAAACCGATAATACATCCAATTCCAACCACAATAAATAGACTTAGTATGATTTCTGAAAAGAGTAATTTTCGCTTAAAAACAAAAGGTTCAATGATTGCTGTGAACAATGTCGAACTCGACATGCAAACAACTGCAACTGAAACGGTACTCATCTTTATGGATTGAAAAAAAGTAAACCAATGCAACCCCACAATTACTCCGGTTCCTAGTACGTACACCAATTGTTTGCGTGTAAGTTGTGTTCTTTTCTTTAAAAATAGACCTAAAATGATGAGTGACAAAAAAGCAATGCCAGTTCGGAAAAACACGATTTTATTCGCGTCTAGATCAATTTCTTTGCCTAATATACCTGTGAAGCCCCATATAAATACGGTGAGATTGAGCAGGACATAATTCTTAAAGGTTCCATTCATAACTTATGTCGCATTTCACATCTTGTGGAAAGCGACATAAATGTACTGCCTTTAGCCTTGTAAATGAATAGAAGAACAAAAAAAGTTTTCTTATTTAACGGCTTCCTTTTTTTGTTGCACGCCTTTTACTTTTTCTTGCTGATCTTTTATTTCTGACTTTTTTGCCTCCTGATTCTTCTTCGAATCTTCAATTGCTTTTTCATTATCTGCAATTTTTTTATTATAGTCTTCAATCTCCTTCTCTAATTTTTCTTGCTCTTTTTCTAAATCCGCCAATTCTTTTTCCCGTTCCTGCAATGCTTTCTCTTCTTCTTTGATCTCTTCGTCTACAACGTTTTTGGCTGCTTTTACGCCAAACTTGTGCAGTCTAGCGTTAATAACTTTTGCTTGTGCTCCATGCTCTTTTGAGTTTAAATAAGCACCACCTAAATCAATCGCTAATGATACAAATGCTCCTCCTTCTGGATTTTCTGAAACGGAAGCATAAACGTCAAAGGTGTTTTTCCCCATTTCCTTTAATTTGCAATCGTCTACAAACACAAAATCCCCGTCTTTGTATTTTCCACCCCAATCTTTTAATTCGTCTTTTAATTCTTTTTCGATTTGTTTTTTATTGCCGTAGGGAATCGATACGTAAAAACCTTCCTTTGATCCGCCGATATTCACTGTTTTCTCCTCAACTGTGACTTGGGCAAATAAACTGATTGTGAAGAAGGTGAACAATAATGTCGTTAATTTTTTCATGTGTGTCGTTTTTTAGTATTTCGGGAGACTGTGCACGCTAAATGCAGCGCTTTTTAACGAATCTACGAAAATGTATTGAATCCAACAAAATGTATCGAATGAATATCGTTATTTTTGTGTTCTATGCAATTTAAGGATGTTGTTGGACATACAGATTTAAAAAAGGTCCTCATTAAAGAGGTGAAATCGAACAGGGTGAGTCATGCACAAATGTTACTTGGACCAGAAGGATCGGGTAAATTAATGTTGGCTATCGCTTTTGCTCAATATTTGTTGTGTGATGAGCCTGCGGGAAATGATTCGTGCAATACCTGTCCGAATTGCCTAAAAATGAAAACGCTCGCCCATCCCGATTTGCATTTTGTTTTCCCTGTTGTTGCCAATAAAACAAATAAAATTGCATCGTCTGTTGATCGCTTGGTGGAGTGGAATGACATGGTGTTGAAACAAGGTTATTTTAACCTCAACCAATGGCAAATGTCGTTGGATGAAATGGGTAAAAATGCCGCGATTGCAGTGGAAGAAAGTCGCCAAATTTTAAAACGCCTCACTCTAAAATCCTATAGCGGTAAATATAAGGTGATGATTATTTGGTTGCCCGAACGAATGAATGCGCAATCGGCAAATAAACTATTGAAACTACTTGAAGAACCGCCTGAAAAAACAATTTTCATGCTGGTAAGCGATAATGCCGAAGCTATTTTACCTACGATCTTGTCCCGAACACAAATTATTCGTGTTCCAAGTTTGTCGATTGATGAGGTGGCGGATTATTTGAATAAACGTTTTAGTGTAGATAAATCAGTTGCACTCTCAGCGGCCAGTCTCAGCCAAGGGAATATGGCTGAAGCAATCGAAGTGTCGAGAGGCGCGCAATCTCAACACGTCTTTTTTAATTTATTCGTTAAATTAATGCGCGCAGCTTATACGGCCAATCCGCTAGAATTGATGGATGTGAGTGATGAGGCAGCTGCACTTGACAAAGAGAACCAGAAGAACTTCATTAAGTATGGTCTGCATATCTTCCGCGAAAGTATCATTATGAATTATATGAAGGGTGAGTTAGGAAATTTGCGCGCAGAAGAAGCGGCTTTTCTAGATAAATTTGCACGCTTTATTAATAATCACAATATCTCTGAGTTGATGACGGAGTTCAATGAGGCCCATTATCATCTGGAAAGAAATGCAAATGCCAAAATCTTATTTTCTGACCTGTCTATTAAGTTGACTAAATTGATTAAAAAAGGAATCTAAAGCATGAAAAGTGGGCTGTTTTTCTTGGTGATTTTTTTATTGGCTGCCTGTGGGAGTGAGATTAAAACCGAAGAAATGCTTTCTGAGCAACCGATTTATTCATTTGCGATTGCTGGACATGCTTATGGAAATCCTGAATCGTTTACGTCGAGCATTTATCCGCCCCTTTTAAATGCCTTGCATCAGTTAACTGCTCAAAAAAAAGTAAATCAACTCATTTTAACAGGTGATGTGGTGGCGCATCCAACTGAAGAAAATTGGGAAACCGTGCGCGCCGAACTGGATGCATTGCCGATTGATGAATGGCATATTGCTCCGGGTAATCACGACATCAGTCCATACATGGACACCGAAATTCAAGCGGAAAAATACATGGCACTGCAACGTGAAAATAATTTATTACTCATCTTAAATACTTCTCATGAAGGATGGACAGTAGATTCTTTGCAAGCTGTTTTTATTAAAAATGAATTAGACCGCTCCGATAGCGTGAATGCTGTCTTTGTGTTTTCGCATCAATTGTGGTGGTTAAAGGATACACCAAGTCAATATGAATTGGATTCGGTTCGTCCAAATTCTTATGCCTTGTATGACGGGGCTCATACTTTTTGGGAAGATGCCTTTCCCGCTTTCGAAAATTTAGAGCAAGAGGTTTACTTTTTTGCCGGTGACATGGGTTGTCACTGCAGCTTAGCAGGCTATTATGAAGATCATTTCGACCATTTTCATTTCTACGGAAGCGGTATGGGCGGTGCTGTGGAGGATAATTTCATCTTTGTACAACTTTTTCAAGATGGAACTGTTAAAATTGATCGGGTTGATTTCTAAAGAAAGTCAAGACAAAATCTTACCTTTACACGTTAATAAATTAACAACTACGGAAAAATGGGATGCAGTAATTGTTCGAATGGAGGAGGAGTACCGAATGGTTGCAAAAGCAATGGTTCGTGTGGAACGGGGAGCTGTGGTAAATTATCCGTATTTGATTGGCTAGCAGACATAGATTTGCCTAATGGACAGAGTACTTATGACGTAGTTGAAATACGTTTTAAGAACAGTCGTAAGGGTTTCTATCGCAATATAAAAGGAATTCAATTACAAGTTGGAGATGTTGTCGCAGTAGACACCAGTCCTGGCTTTGATATCGGAATTGTTTCGGTTGTTGGGGAGTTGGCTAGAATTCAAGTACGGAAAAAGACACAGCATTTTAAGGCGCATGAAGCGCGTTCAATCTTAAGAAAAGGGACGAAAGAAGACATTGAAAAATGGAAAGAGTATCGTTCACTTGAGTCAGAAACTATGTTTGCTTCGCGAAGATTGGCTTCACAGTTGGGCTTGGATATGAAAATATCTGATGTAGAGTATCAAGGTGATGGCTCAAAAGCAACGTTTTATTATACGGCTGATGATCGTGTCGATTTTAGACAACTGATTCGCACCTTGGCGGAAGAGTTCAAGCTTAAAATTGAAATGAAACAAATTGGTGTACGACAAGAAGCTGCTCGTTTGGGCGGAATAGGTTCGTGCGGTCGTGAGTTGTGTTGCTCAACCTGGTTAACAGATTTTAGATCCGTTTCTACAGCCGCAGCGAGATACCAACAATTGTCGCTTAATCCCCAAAAATTGGCGGGTCAGTGCGGTAAATTAAAGTGTTGCTTGAATTATGAATTGGATTCATATTTAGATGCATTGAAGAAATTTCCGCGTTCGGATATTCGATTGAAAACGCAGAAAGGTATTGCTTTTCACGTTAAAACGGATGTTTTTAAAGAGCAAATGTGGTATATCCAAGATGATAAATCAAACCCAGGTGGTGGCGCTTTTATCCCATTAAAACCTGAGCGTGTTGCCGAAATCATTCGCATGAATAAAGCGGGTGAAACACCGACGGATTTGAAAGATTTCATGATTGAAGTTGAGGTCGTAGTGCCGGATTATACAGATGTTGTTGGACAAGATGATTTGAATCGTTTTGATAGTGTCTTTAAAAGAGGCGGAAAAAAGAAAAAACGCAAGAATAAACCAAATGCTGGTAGGGCTCCTGTCAGAGGTGAACAAGTGAAACCGATTGAAGGCGGTCAAAGTGGACCAGCTAAGCCGAGACCGAATAAGCGACCGGCTCAAAAAAACACACCAACTTCAGAAAATAAACCTGCGAATGTTGTAGTAAGTGGAGATGGTCAACCAACAGGGCAGCCGAAGAAGAAACGACCAAATCGTAAGCCACGTCCTAAAACAAATCCGAATGCTGCAAATCCAAATGCGACAAGTGCAACGGAGCCAAAAGGAGGTAACCAAAATCAAGCGCCACTTTCTGAGAACAAAGCGAATGAGGCAGGTGAGGGAACAAATAAACCACGTCCGAATAAAAATCGGAATAAAAACAGACGTAAACCAACGAATTCTGCAGGAGGTACTAAACCAAATCCACCTAAAGCAACAGAATAATTTATGAAGAAATGGGGTTTAAATAGTATGGTCATTTTTATTGCTATTGCAGGTCTTTTTGCCTGCGATAGTAATCGCGTTTTTGACGAAAGTCAAGCGGTGGAAGGTCAAATTTGGAACAATGAAGATGTGAAAACCTTTGCATTTGATGTGACAGATACGCTTTCGCCTTTAAATATTTACGTGAATTTGCGCACGACCACAGAATATCCATACAGTAATATTTACGTTTTTTTGTATAGTGTTTATCCGAATGGTACATCAAATAAGGATACATTGGAGTTTTTATTAGCTAAACCAGATGGTGAATGGTTGGGTGATAATTCAGGAACGGTGGTTGAATTTAAAGGCTTGATTGCAAGTGGTGGTCGTTTTTCAACAGCCGGTCGCTATGAATTTCAATTGCAACACGCCATGCGTGAGGAAGATTTGCCCGAAATTATCGATATCGGAATGCGGGTTGAAACCATGGAGATGAATGAGTGAGGGTGGTAAAAACTATTTTCATTCGCTTGATGCCCTAAGGTTTTTCGCCTTTGTCAAAGTTTTTATTTTTCATATTCCTCTCATCTTTGTGGCTGCTGAAGAGCCTTTAATGGCTTGGTATAGTGATCATATTCGCCATGGAGGGGGTGTTGGTGTGAGCTTCTTCTTTACACTTAGTGGATTTTTAATCGCCTATATTTTAACAACGGAAAAGTTGAAAACCGGAACGATTAATATCCGTCGTTTCTTAATGAGAAGAGGTCTTCGAATTTGGCCGCTTTATTATTTGGGCGTCCTTTTAGCCTTGCTAATCCCATACGAAATCGCCCAAACCATAGGTTTTCACACCAATTGGGGAGGTTATGATCCTGATTGGCGATTTTCTCTCTTTTTTCTAGAGAATTATAAGTCCCTAATTATGGATCTTTCGCCAAAAACAACTCCATTGCCCGTTTTTTGGTCCTTATGTATCGAAATTCAGTTTTACCTCGTTTGGATGATTGTCGTCTTTTTCATTCGGCGTAAAGCCATTCCTTATTTTATGCTCATTGCAATTGTAGCATCTTGGTTTTTTAGAATCTATAGCAATTCATTTTGGGACAATGAAATTATTGTCAATAACGACCTCTTCACAAATATGGATTACTTCGCGATTAGCGGCTTGTTAGGTTATGTTGTAGCGGTCAACCGTCAACGCGTGAGTGAATTTGTCATGCGAATTCCGGTTTGGATTCAATGGGTTTATCTGATCGCGGTTTTGCTATTGATGTTTAACCTCAAAACGGTTTTTATGCATGATTTGTGGTGGTTAAATCTTTTTAAATTCACGATTCAAGCTGTCATTTTTACGCTTGTAATCCTACTTTTTATTCCTCAAAAATCAATCGTAAAGATTTCAGATAAGAGCATTTTAACAAAATTGGGCAAGTTAAGTTACGGCCTGTATGTTTATCACATTATCTGGATTCATGTCCTTTTCCGTATCTATCGAGATCATGAAATCGTCCTTGATAATTGGATGAATTACTTCTCTTTTATGTTCATCACTTTTGTTGGAACAGTCATTACAGCCTATGTTTCTTATCGTTTCTTTGAAAAACCTATTTTACTATTGCGTGAGCGGATGAAATTAAAAAAGGAAGGGTAACGAGTTTTTTAGTTATTAGTCAATAGTCACTAGTCAAAAATCTGTGTAAATCCGCAGCGAAAAAATATACACCACAGATTACTCAGATTATCACAGATTAAAAAATTAAGTGAAAATCAGTTAAATCAGCGTATGCGTGGCATCAGTGTTCTAATTTTTTGAGTGAATAGTCAATAGAAATTAGTCAATCGTTTTTTTCTAATAACCAGTCACTTTAGCTATTGCCTTCTGCCTAATTTCTAATCACCAATCACCAATCGCTAGTCACTAGTCACAAACCTAAAGCAACTCATCCAATCGCTTGGTACGGTTGAAATAATTCACCGCGTCTTGACTTGAACAATCGAAATAATTGTCGAGCATCCAGTCGGCTAAATAATTACGATAAGCCGTTTTTGTGATTTTTGGAAAATAAATAAAGCCACGCCCGTTCTTTTTATGACCGATAAAATCTTTCTTTTCCAGAATCCGAACAATGGTAGAGGTTGTATTATAAGCGGGCTTGGGAACGGGATAAAATTGAATAATTTCTGCAACGGTGGCCTCTTGGAGTCCCCAAAGTCGTAACATGACTTGCTCTTCTGCTTGTGTTAGTCGTTGCATGGTATAAAGCTAAAAAAAATTTAGAAACCGCTTGCGGCAAACTGCTTGTCGAAAGAGATCAATTTGTTCGGTATAGTTGTTTTTAACTAAGCGAGCCATTAAAACGGTAGCCGAATTTCTGATCTTATAGTCCAATTCTTCTTGTAAGATAGGAATAATGCCCATAAATTGAATTCCTGCAGTTTTGAATATAGGATCTTCAAGCAAGTCTTTGACTTTGAGCGGTTCCACCAACATAAAATGATTGGCTGGGAAACGCTCACTCAACGATTGAGGTGGATCTCCAGCAGGAATTGTATCTCCTGGTCCATACCAAGTGTTGTTTTTCTGCGGAATTTCTGCCAATTTTTCGAGCCAATAAACCGGCCAACCATCTGCCTCAAAATTCCAATAATCAGGTAAACAAAAATAGAGTTCTAGTTTTTTGAATGCATCATATTTTTCAGGAACGTCTTGTGGCTGATTGGATAAGCCATCTGTAAAAACGATATAATAATTCCAACTGGGATCCTTCGCCACTTTAATTGAAAAACCGCAGTCACTATTTTCTTGCTTTGTATCGATAATACAATTTGGGGCAATTTCTTGTAATAATTCAGCAATCATGTTGCAAAACTACGTTTTTTAAGTGATAATTGTTGAAATCGTGCAATGATGATATCACTTAAAAAGATATAAATATTTTCAATAACTCGTATTGCCTACTCAATTTTCGAAAACAAAAAAAACCCAAGCCAAAGCTTGAGGTTTCCCGTTATATTTTAGAATGACTATTGTAAAATAACAGTCTCTTCAGAAGTCTCTTCTTGTTCAACCTTAATGATTCCTTCTCCGAAAATAGAGTCACCACTAATCGCTTCGATATTTAAAACAAATACACCCGCTTGTCCAAGGTTGTAATTTTCAGAATAGTTAAAAACAGCATAACCTAAACCATCTGTATACATAGTGTCATCAATAATGATCGCACCATGATCATCAATGGTAGGTTCTGGATATAAACGAACCATAGCGTCAGCAACAGGCGCCCCAGAAGTGTCAATAACTAATATTCTAGCAACGGTATCTCCTTCTTTACGACAAGAAAATGTAGCAAGGGAAATAAACCCGAAAGCCATAACTAACAATGCTGCTTTTGTAATCATTTTATTCATCTCAATTGTTTTTAGCGCCTCTAATATAAAGCACAACCTGTACAAAAATACGATAATTTTAAATAAAGGTTTGTTTTTAGGCGGATTTAGTATCTATTAATTTGTTTGTCTGCGTTTTATGGACTTCATCCGTTTTGATGAAGTCTCTTTTTGTTTACATAATACTCTCCATTTCCAAAAGGGTTGTCTGCTTTAGTGCTTTTTGGTCAATAATTCATTTGTGTTTATTCGCAAATGAAACTGTATTGTCCTTTTTTGTAATTTAGCAGTCTGATAACGGATTTTGTCGTTACTTATAACAATTGAAGATTCATAAAAGTTACAGGCCTCAATGGGTTTAAAAGAAAAAATAGAAGAGATTAAGGCTGAAATGAGCCAAAGCAAAGTAAAATCTCACGAAGAATTGGAATCATTCCGCATTAAATATTTGGGTTCTAAGAATATTTTAAAGGAACTTTATCAAGACTTAAAAAATGCGCCCAATGAATTGAAAAAAGAGTTAGGGCAAAGTATTAATGGTTTAAAGCAGGAGAGCGAAAGAGCGTTTGAGGTATTCAAGAATTCAATCGGTGCAGATAGTTCAAATAAGGATAAGCAAGCGTTTGATTTAAGTCGACCAGCCGAAGAAATGGCCTTGGGTTCACGTCATCCATTGGCTGTGGTTAGAAATGAGATTATTGAAATTTTTAATCGCATTGGTTTCACCGTTTCTGAAGGACCAGAAATTGAAGATGATTGGCATAATTTCTCTGCCTTAAACTTTCCACCGGAGCATCCCGCTCGTGATATGCAGGATACGTTTTTTATTGAAAAAGGGGAAAATGAAATGGCCTTGCGAACACATACCTCTTCTGTACAAGTGAGGGTGATGGAAAATAGCCAACCACCTATTCGCACCATTTCACCAGGGCGTGTTTATCGAAATGAAGCCATTTCAGCGCGTGCACATTGTTTCTTTCACCAAGTGCAAGGATTGTATATTGACAAAGATGTGTCTTTTGCCGATTTGAAACAAACCTTGAATTATTTTGCCATAGAAATGTTTGGCGAAAAGGCAAAAATTAGAATGCGTCCATCTTATTTTCCATTCACTGAGCCAAGTGCTGAGGTGGATGTGTCGTGTACCTTGTGCAATGGAGATGGATGTAATGTCTGTAAATATACAGGATGGCTTGAAATTTTAGGATGTGGAATGGTTGATCCTGCTGTTTTGGATGCCGCGAAGATTGATAGTAAGGTCTATTCAGGTTTTGCATTCGGAATGGGTGTGGAGCGAATTGCGCAATTAAAATATCGTGTAGGGGATTTGCGTTTATATTCTGAGAACGATATTCGTTTTTTAAATCAATTTAAATCAGCTTTTTAATGGGATTATTTAGTTTTGGAAATAAAGAACGTAAGGTTTCTTCATTGAAGTGGATACGCCTGACAGAGGCTTCTGATTTGGATCAGTTAATCGAAAAAGAATCCTTTGTAAAACCGGTGGTTCTTTTTAAACACAGCACACGTTGCTCGATAAGTGCCATGGCTTTAAATCGTTTGGAGAATGAATGGGATTTAGAGGAAGAGGCTTGTGTTCCTGTTTATTTAGACTTGATTGCCTATCGTCCTATTTCAAATAAAATGGCGGATGATTTGCAAATTACACATCAATCTCCGCAAATTTTGGTGGTGAAGGACGGGAAATGTGTTTACAACAGTTCGCACAGCCAAATTAATGTGCGTGACATAAAAGATGCCTTATGATTAGAGCCATTATAATTGATGATATTCCTGAAGCGAGAACGGTTTTGAAATCTGATCTTGAAAATTATTGTGTAAATATTGAAGTAATTGGTGAAGCTGAAGGGGTTGTTTCTGGCGCTAAATTAATTAAGGAGACCAATCCTGATTTGGTTTTTTTGGATATTCAAATGCAAGATGGAACGGGCTTTGATTTATTGGAAATCTTACCTAATAAAAATTTCAAGTTGATTTTTACTACAGCTTCGGATGAATATGCGGTAAAAGCTTTCAAATTTAGTGCAGTCGATTACCTTTTAAAACCAATCGATCCAGATGAACTTATGGATGCGGTTAGTAAGGTAGAACAGCAAGATCAATCAACGGATCGGATTGGTTTATTGAAAGAAAATTTTAATCAACCCAAACGTCTTGCCTTAAATACCTTGGACAAAATTCACATTGTTGAGGTGGCGGAAATCCTTCGTTGTGAGTCACATATCAATTATACCATGTTCTATTTTTTGGATGGAACTAAGTTGTTAGTTACAAAAACGTTGAAAGAATTTGATAAATTATTGACGGATCATCATTTCATTCGCGTGCATCAATCGCATCTCATTAATACGCGTTTTATCAAGGAATTTACCAAATCTGACGGTTATATTTTCATGAAGGACGGAACGAAGGTGCCCGTTTCTACCCGAAAAAAACAGGTATTAATGGAAATGATTCAAAACTTTTAATCTTTTCAGATGAAACTTAATCCAAAGATATTCAAGGTTTTATTACTTGCGTTCGTAAGTGTTACTTTAATGAATTGCGCAGGTGATGGTGAGGAACCTGAGCAAATCGATCATTCGATTGCGGCTCAATTAACAAGTCCTGGGAATGGCGCTACGTTCACTGTGAGTAATCCGGTTGATCTAAACATTAAAGTAAATAAACCTGAAGGCATTTCAAATTTGGCGATTTATATTAATGATGTCTTGTACAAAGGTGATTTAGCTGCAGAAACGCAAACGGTCAAATTGGTCACGGACGCAACTTCGAAAGTGGGCAAGTATTCAATCAAATTTTCATATACGGATGCCGGTGGAAAATCGCGAGCTGATTATCGTGATGTGTATTTCTTTTCTGATATAACACCCGTGCAAAAAACGGCAGAAATTATCGCAACCTATCCGCATGCAAAAACTTCGTATACGCAAGGACTTGAATTTTATCAGGGGAAACTGTTTGAGGGAACAGGTCAATACAATCAATCTATTTTGGCTGAAGTTGAACTTACAACAGGAACGAAATTACGCGAAACTCCATTAGAAGGAACAACTTTTGGCGAAGGAATCACAATTTTGAATGATAAGATCTATCAAATTACCTATCGCAAAGGGGAATGTTATGTATACGATATGGATTTTAATGTATTGAATACATTTACCTATGACGGTGAAGGTTGGGGTTTGTGTAATGATGGGAAATCGTTAATCATGTCCAATGGGAGTTCAGAAATCGTTTGGCGCAATCCAGAAACATTTGCTGTCGAACGTTCTATTGATGTGTTTGATGATCGGATTAGTGTAGGGAACTTAAACGAATTGGAGCTAATTAATGGTTCATTATTCATGAATTTATACACGGAGAATCGTATCGCTGAAGTGGATACTGCGACGGGAAAAGTAATCGCTTATATTGATTGTCAAGCAATCGCAACAGCTGGGGCAGATCCTGGTAATGATGTACTCAACGGAATTGCATACAATCCTGAAACAGGCAAGATTTACATGACCGGTAAATGGTGGCCAAAATTATTCGAAGTAAGATTTAACTAATGGGGAAACTGTATCTAGTGCCAACACCAATTGGCAATTTGGAGGATATGACCTTTAGAGCCATCCGTATTCTGAAAGAAGTGGATGCGGTTTTGGCAGAGGATACACGTACGACCTTAAAGCTTTTTCAAAAATTTGAAATTTCGAATAAATTAATTGCGCATCATTTGAATAATGAGCATAAAACCGTTGATCGAATTATTGGTGAATTGCAAAGTGGATTAAACTTTGCTTTGGTGTCTGATGCAGGAACGCCTGCTATTTCTGATCCTGGGTTTTTATTGGTGCGTGCATGCGTTCAACATGGCATTGAGGTAGATTGTTTGCCTGGACCAACCGCTTTCGTTCCCGCTCTCGTTAACTCTGGTTTTCCATGTGAAAAATTTGTCTACGAAGGTTTTCTTCCCACTAAAAAAGGACGGCAAACGCGTATAATGAAGATAGCGGAAGAAGAACGCACCGTTGTTTTGTATGAATCGCCTCACCGCATATTAAAAGCCCTCGCTCAATTTCAAGAACATTTTGATCCTGAACGGCAAATTTCAATATCTCGAGAAATCTCTAAAAAATTCGAAGAAACAGTTCGTGGAACTTCTGCCGAATTGATCGAATATTTCACAAATAATCCGATAAAAGGTGAATTTGTGGTCGTAATTGATGGGAAAACCAAATAATTTGGCTAAAAATCAATTGATCTGTCTTCATCTCTAATGTCTATTTAGCTCAATACTGATAAACAATTGCATTGATATTCATTCCTGCTCCGACACTTGCCAAGAGCAAATAATCTCCCGGCTGTATTTCTTGGTTCTTGACTTTATCTTTTCGAATTAAATCGAGTAAGGTTGGAATGGTAGCCACTGAACTATTGCCTAATTTTTCGATCGTCATGGGCATAATACCTTCAGGAGGTGTCATTTCGTATAAGCGATAAAAGCGTTTGATGATGGCTTCGTCCATTTTTTCATTCGCCTGGTGAATCAAGATTTTTTTAATGTCTTTAATATTCACTCCGCTCTTGTCTAAACAGGTTTTCATGGCGTTCGGTACATGGTGTAAAGCGAATTCATAAATCTTCCGCCCATGCATTTTGATGTAGCGGGTATCTGATTTTATGTCTTTGTTGTTTGATTCTCCAAAAAATAAGTAATAGGCTTCTTCAGCAGTATAACTGCTTGTTTCATGTGCTAAAATTCCTGCATTCGATTCCGTCTTTTGAAGGATTGCTGCCCCTGCTCCGTCTGAATAAATCATAGAATCTCTGTCGTGCTTATCTACAACTCGCGATAGGCCTTCGGCACCAATTACTAAACACGTTTTTGCAATTCCAGCGTTAATAAATGCATTGGCCTGAATCACTCCTTCAATCCATCCTGGACACCCGAACAAGATATCATAAGCAACACATTTTGGATTTTGTATGCGGAGTCTGTTTTTAATCCGCGCAGCTAAACAGGGGAGGATATCACTTTGTGTGGTTCCGTGCTTCACATCTCCAAAATTATGTGCTACGATAATATAATCAATAGTTTCGATATCGATTTGCGCATCTTCAATCGCTTTTTCTGCAGCGAAAAATCCAAGATCAGATGTGTTTAACGTAGCGGGTGCATAACGTCGTTCTGCAATACCCGTTATGGCTTTAAATTTTTGTATTA
>JALQVX010000115.1 GCA_023263555.1 Crocinitomix sp. | reverse complement strand
CTCTTCTCTGCCTAAAAAAGCCAAAAATAAAAAGGCTTTTCTTCCACATAAATCAAGGACAATATATTACATTTGCCACCTTTGAAAGAGATGTAATTACTTAGCTTTGCTAGTTAAAACAATAATAATATTGACCATTCACTAGCAAATAACCAAACAAGAAAACATGAAAAAAACACTTTTATTCGCATTTATTTCCCTTACAATTTTTGGTCGCGCAGACGAAGGCATGTACCTTCCCTTCCAGTTAAAATCTATTAAAAATGAGCTGAAGGCAAGCGGTTTAGAATTAAGTACTAAAGAGATTTACAACCCTAAAAAACCCAGTGTTAAAGATGCGATTGTTTCGTTAGGCGGTTTTTGTACAGGAGAGATTATTTCTCCAAAAGGCTTGATGCTTACCAATCACCATTGCGGTTATGATGCCATTCGCGAGAACTCAACCCCTGAGCATGATTATTTGACAGATGGTTTTTGGGCGCAAAATTACAGTGAAGAAAAGCCAATTCCCGGTTTAACGGCTTCCATTGTCGTTCGAATTGAAGATGTAACCAAAACAATTCAAAAATCATTGACACCTACCATGACAGAAGCCGCGCGTCAAGATGCGATCGACTTTATGTCTGATAAATTAGCGGCTGAAGCAGTAGCAGGAACAACTTATGCAGCAGAAGTTAAATCATTTTATGAAGGAAATGAATTTTACCTTTTTGTATATGAGATATTCAAAGACGTTCGTTTAGTGGGTGCACCACCGTCAGCAATTGGCAAATATGGAGGAGATACAGACAATTGGATGTGGGAACGTCATACAGGAGATTTTTCAATGTTCAGAATTTATGCGAGCGCATCAAATGAACCGGCGTTATTCGCCATGGACAACGTGCCTTACACACCAAAACACCACCTGCCAATCTCTTTAAAAGGAGTTGAAGAGAATGATTTTGCAATGGTTATGGGATTCCCTGGATCAACAGATCGTTTTTTAACTTCATATGGCGTGCAAATGGCGATTGAAAAAGATCAACCGGCGCGTGTTCAGGTAAGAGGAGAGAAATTACGCATCATGAAAGAAGATATGAATGCAAGTGATGCCGTTCGTATTCAATACGCTTCAACTTACGCGCAAGTAAGTAATTATTGGAAATATTTCATTGGACAAACCGAACAGTTAAAGAAGAACGGTGTTTTCGAAAAGAAAAAAGCGATAGAAAATGCATTCACCACTTGGATCAATGAAAACGACAAACGCAAGGAAAAATACAAGGATGTAATCCCGGACATCAATGAAGCGTACAAAGAGTTAACCGTAATTAACCCAACACAGGTCTACTTTTTCGAAGCCATTTATTCTCTTGGAATTAACAAGTTTATGATTCAGCACATCCGTTTATATAACGCGCTGAAAGAAGACAAAATCGATCAAGATAAGGTGAACAAAATCGTTGAACGATTAAGAGAATCTGCCGAAGAAACAATGGCTGGTTTTAATATTTCAACGGAAGAGAAATTAGAAATGGCCATGTTGAATATGTTCTATTCAAACGTTCCTAAGGATCAACATCCCAAAGCTTTCACTGATCTATATGAAGAGTATAAGGGAGATTGGAAAACACTCGTGAATGACGGAATGAAGTTGAGTGTCTTTACTGATCTTGGGCGTTACAATGCGTTTTTAGATAACCCAACTCAACTTGTCATGGAAGATGAAATGTTGTTCATGATTACCAACAGTATGCTTAACAGCTACCTCGAAATTGTGAATGGTGAAAAAGCAATGGAAGCAAAAGGCAAATTAGAACATGCGAATCGCTTATTTGTTGAAGCACTTCGTGAGATGAATCCTAACAAAACCTATTATCCAAATGCCAATTTCAGTTTAAGATTAACCTACGGTAATGTATTGCCTTATACTTCTATCGACGGAAAACAATATCCTTATTACACCACAATGACTGGTTTAATGGCGAAAGAGGATCCTACAAATGAAGAATTCATTGTTCCAAGTCGTTTAAAAGAGCTCTATGAGAAAAAGGATTATGGTCGTTATGGAAAAGACGGAGATTTATGGGTGAACTTTATCACGAACAATGACATTACCGGTGGTAATTCAGGCAGCCCCGTTATGAATTCAAGAGGCGAACTAATCGGTTGTGCTTTTGATGGAAACTGGGAAGCTATGAGTGGCGATATTGCGTTTGAAAAAGATTTTCAACGTACGATTTGTGCCGACATCCGTTATATCTTATTTGTAATTGACAAATATGCAGGCGCTTCTCACCTTATTGATGAGATGACGATTATTGAGTAATAGAATTGATTCCAATTAAAAGCGAAAGATAGGTCATTTTGGCCTATCTTTTTTTTTTGCAATAAATGCTAATGTAGCGCCATTTGAATTTCAGTTTCTATCCAAATAGACTGACTGCAATGACGTGGGGTAATATTTAAACCTGTAAGCAAGAAATACTCTTTTTTACCAAATTCTCTTTTTCTTATTTCTGGAAAAGTATCGACATCTATGAAATAGCCATGATTAAATCCTGAATCAACCACCTTATTGTGCACCTTCAAGTCAAAATAGCTCGAACAAATTAAATAATCAGCTGTGATATCTTGCCCCATTACACTGTCGAGCAAGCGAATTTTATAGTGACGCAATTGGTCTTTTTCGTAGAAAGGAACGAGATCTACCCGAATAACTGGAACTTGGAAGACCTTAAATTTTTTGGTTAAATCAACAGATTCCCCTTGGTAATAGACGTGAGCAGTAATCGAAAAATCATTCGTGTCGATTGGCGTGAAATAACAGTAGAAACGGTCAATATAATAAAGTGAATCCGCAAGACCGTTTACTTCGAAACGAATAGAATCTACAGTAACATCCCAATAATCGACACCTAAAAACGTTTTTTTTCCTTGAATAACATAATTCGTCCTATAGGTGCCGGCACAATCTTCAGCATTCCTGTACAGCTCAAATTCTTGTGCCAAACCTTGAAAGGCGATTTGAAAAAATAGCAGGAAACAAAATTTCTTCATTTTGATCTATTTTAATTGAACAGTAAATACGCGAATTTATTCTTTTATCAGATCAATTGAAAACGATTCAAGGCTAAAAACGCTCATCCATTAAGCGTTCGAATGCGAATTTATTCTCCCAATTTTGTTGAATCACCTTTTCAAGAATTTGATGTAAACGTTGGTTGAAATGCGATTCAAGTCCTGCCGCATCTATAAATTCAAGCGCTTCACCAAAAGACTTTAGCATACTCTTATAAAAACTAGATTGATTCATTTCAGTGTCAGCTGTAAACGCAAGCGCAATCTCCAAATTATATAACATTAAGTCACTTGTCAAAGCTGGATCAACGCCTAATTTGATAAAGTTTTTAATGTGATTTTGAGCGACAGATCTTCTTTTTTTTGGGCGTCTTGAACTTACGGGAAAATATTCTTTTGAGATGGCAAACTTGGCGGTATCAAGCATCTTATCTTCTTTCGGATTGAAGACAAAATCGTAGAACGACTTCACCTCTTTTAAACGCTCATAGAGCTCCACTATTTGCTCTTCCAATTCAGACTTGGAAAGGTCAGCGAGATAAGACTTAAGTGCGCGTTTACTCATATCACAAAGCTAAAATTAAAGAGGGTTCTTATACCTTAGCACAAGAACCCTCTTTAAAACCGTATAAATAAATGTAAGACTTCTTCAGTCACATTCTGATTATTAAACGTTTGAACTTCAAAAAGGTTACAAAAAAAAGAAATCATTCGACTTAAATCAAATAAATCACGATAAAGACTCCATCTTAGTCGACAGAATTTGAAGATGTTAGCGCAATAATACAGCGATTCTCCCTCAGATTGTCCGAAATTTCTTTGTCCGTCATATCCTTGAATTCGCGGTGCAATAAATCTGTAATTTCTTTTCTTTTTTCTTTTAATTTTTTAGCGTCATGGAAACGACGAATGTCTACATGCGATTCGAGAATCAATTCGGGTACCGTCATCAGCGATCCATCCTCATTTTTTGCCACCATTGTAAAATAGCATGAATTGGTATGTTTCACCTCACCCGTTTTCGGTTTTAACGATTCCACCCGTATTCCTACAATCATTGAAGAATTGCCAACATAATTTATTGAAGCAGCCAAAGACACCAACTCCCCTACTTCCACAGATTCTCTAAATTCAACACCATCCACCGAAACCGTAACACAATAAGCGCCTGAATGCTTTGCAGCGCAGACATAAGCCACCTTATCCATTAACGATAGTAAGGTTCCACCGTGCACTTTCCCAGAGAAATTCGCAAAAGACGGAATCATTAATTCCGTGATGGTTGTACGCGAACTATTTACAGATTTTGCTTCCATGCCTTGAATTTAGTTATTTTAGAATTACAATTGGAAAATCACGTCCAAAACTATAGCCTGTTGGGTATTGCGGTGTACCATGATAAGTTTCTGACAATTCGGGCACACGTTCCTCAACATAGTTTCTCAGCTCGCTCACTGTGACTTTGGTATCTCCATCCAAACGTGCAGTTCCTTGTAAAATCTCTAATAAAGCATAGGTAAATAAACCGTGATTAAGCTGCCCAACCTCATTCGCATATTCCGCATTTTGCGACGCTGTCAAGAAAAAAGTTCCTGTATTTCGTGCCAATTGTGCCAAGGCTTTTTCTCTGTCACTTCCCCTAGATGCAAAGGTTTCAATAGCCCCTCCCGAATGACAAGCATCCAAAATGAAAAGTTGTTTTTCTGCCGAAATATTCATTGACATTTGCATTAACTCAGCAGCCGACAATGCTTTTTGGCGCAGTACCTTCGTATCGTCATACAGATTCGTTACATCATGCGTGACGACAAAAAATTCCGACTGCTCTTCAGCTGTTGCATTGCTCATAACGCCGTGACCAGCGTAGTAAAATAGAAATACATCTTCGGGTCCTATTTTTTTCTTTATTTCTTCGATTTGCAGCAGAATATTAGACTGAACATAACAGAACGAATGCGTTGCGTATGACTCGAGAAGGTCCGAATTTGCTTCCCTAATTCCAAAGAATCAAAACATTATCAAAACTACCCGTAACGAGCAATTCACTGTCAGAACTGATATCATAGGCAGAGATATAATCAGTATGACCATTTTGCAAAACGGTTTCGAGTGGATAATCCGTTTGAGCACGACTAATGAAGCTGACCAGAAACAGTAGATAAATTGCAATTCTATTTTTCATAAATGAGTGTAAACACGAATATAGTATTTTTTGACGGACAGTGATGGGTTGATAGGATTTCGAAGCGATTAGCGCAACAGTTGGCTAGATCAAATAAGAGATGGAAGAAAAATTATCTTCCGAAAATCTTTATCTTTGCAAAAGAAATTAGAAAAAAATGAAAACTGTCGTTGTAGGCCTTTCTGGAGGAGTTGATTCGAGTGTTGCAGCCTATCTGTTAAAAGAAGAAGGTTATAATGTGATCGGTATTTTCATGAAAAACTGGCATGATGAATCTGTTACCATCTCAGATGAATGTCCTTGGATTGATGACAGTCAAGATGCGCTCTTAGTTGCTGAGAAACTGGGTATCCCCTTTCAGACCTTAGATTTAAGTGTTGAATATCGCGAGCGAATTGTGGATTATATGTTTGCTGAATATGAAGCAGGACGAACCCCCAATCCAGACATTCTTTGTAACCGAGAAATTAAATTCGACGTCTTTCTCAAAGCCGCTGAAAAATTAGGGGCAGATTATGTCGCTACAGGTCACTATTGCAGGAAATCACAGGCTGAATCGGGTGAATATCGTTTATTAACAGGAATCGACGGAAATAAAGATCAGAGTTATTTTCTTTGTCAATTAACACAAGAACAATTAGCAAAGGCCTTGTTTCCTATAGGCGATATAGAAAAGCCAGCAGTCCGTACAATTGCGGCTGAACAGGATTTGATTACAGCCGAGAAAAAAGATTCACAAGGATTGTGTTTTATTGGAAAAGTCAAATTACCAACCTTTCTCCAACAACAACTTCTTCCAAAGGACGGCGATATCATTGAATTGCCCACTGATTTGGCTATGTTTCGAGATTATCAAGCGCTTCTCAAAACAAAGGACTTCAAAGCATTATCAGAACCATTTACTTATTTTCCCCGATTAGGTAAAAAAGTAGGTACACATCATGGTGCCCATTATTTTACAATTGGCCAACGGAAAGGATTAGCGGTTGGTGGAACCCCACTCCCACTTTTTGTAATTGGAACAGATGTAGAAACCAATACGATTTATACTGGACAAGGAGATCAACATCCCGGATTGAACCGAAAAGCGCTATTTATTGAACATAAAGATGCGCATTGGATTCGCAACGATTTCAAATTAAATAAAGGTGAAACCGCATATTATGGGGTTCGAATTCGCTATCGTCAACCTTTAGTGAATGCGGAATTAATTTGTGAAGAAGAAGGATTATATATCCTGTTTGATGAAACCGTTTCAGGAATCAGTCCAGGACAATTTGCAGCGTGGTACCTGAATGATGAATTAATCGGTTCAGGCACAATTGCACATTAGGATTAATTCAAGCTAAAAGCTTCTTCACTATAAACAGCAGCACCTGTTGAAGGAAGCGATTTTCCAGTTACAATATCCAATAAAGAAGCCACTTGAACAATTGACAAAGTAGATCGTTGTCCTAAGCTTTTATGCAGGTTTAATTTCTCTTTCGCTGCATTAACCATTGATTTTCTCATACATTTTGCACTCATATCGAATTATTTAATTTAACTAGTGATGGCAAATCTTACGGCACTCAATAAAAAAGGTTTACCCCGTTTGACATCCATGTGTTATTTTTTAGCAGGCAAATCTTATGCCACAGGCTAATAAACCATTCTTACCTATTGATTTACACTATGTTATTCATTCTGGTGCTCGGTAGAAATTTTTTGATTTTTTTTTCAAATTTTCACACCTTACTTCAGATAGCAGACTAGTTTCACACCTCTTAGAAGCTCTTTTTCGTTTCAAGCGTTCCTTCATTCTTTGTCCAAAACGTTTATTTTTCACCTTCTCTTTCAACCCATCCTCTTCCCATTCTATTCCAAAAAAGAGACTTGCTTTATCCATCAAGTGTTTTTGAATATTCCCTTTTGTGT
>JALQVX010000088.1 GCA_023263555.1 Crocinitomix sp. | reverse complement strand
CCAAATCTTGACACTAGTTCATTTTCAGCATTGTTTGCTAAAATTTCATCTAAGACTTTAATGGCCTTTTGGAAATTATTGATGCTTTCATATTCCATGGCCAAATCGAAACGGATTTCTTCTAATTCTTCCAAGTAATTAAACTCTTCTGAAATTTCGATTGCCTTTTCGAAGTACTTAATGGCCTTTGAATGATCTCTCAATTGACTAAAGACACTTGCTTTAGTAATGAAAATTTCTGGATTATACGGTTCACTTTTCTCCAAGGATTGGAGGATCAATAAACTCTCTTTAAGTTGCCCAGTAGTGGACAATATTTGTGCCTTTCTCAGGTCGAAAACTGAGTTAGAAGGATGCTGTTTTTTACCGAAATTAGCGGCTTTCAGCCCTTTTTTTAATTGATTTTGGATGATGAAATGTTCAATGATTTGCTCTAGAATTTCCGCATCAAAATAGTAGGCGGTTTTTTCGGTAAGCATTTCTTCAAATCGTTCTAACTCTTGCTTAAAACGGGCATCAAACAAACCTTCATCTTCTTCATTATCCTCTTCATCAAACATAGCAATCTATTTACGCTTTAAACAAAAATAAAATTATCACAGGCGAAATTCGCATCAGGGTTATAATGTTATTAACACCCTTTTAAACAATTTAGTATTTCGTGTTCTTTCATATAATTTACAAAAATAGTTCCAATTCCGGTACGAAGGAAAAATTAGTGCAAAAAAAAAGCGCAAGGTGGATAAGTCAAACGACTTAAGGAAACCTTGCGCTAAAAATGATTATTTATTTCTAGTTACCTGTACGTTTTCTATCCGTTTCTTTTAATAAGATTTTACGAATTCGAATGGATTCAGGCGTTACTTCAACGTATTCATCTTTTTGGATGTATTCCAATGCTTCTTCCAATGAGAAAGATTTAGGTGGAGCGATTTTCATCTTGTCATCCGTCCCACTCTTACGCATATTTGTTAATTGTTTCGTTTTTGTAACGTTCACAACCAAATCACCAGCACGTGAATTTTCACCAATTACTTGACCTTCGTAGATATCAACGTTGGTATCGATAAAGAACTTACCTCTTTCTTGTAATTTGTGAAGTGAAAATGGAACACTAGATCCTTTTTCCATAGAAATAAGCGATCCATTCATACGACCAGGAATTTCTCCTTTAAACGGTTCGTAAGCAATGAAACGGTGCGTTACAACTGCTTCACCAGCTGTTTGTGTCAACATTAAACTTCTTAAACCAATGATCCCACGAGAAGGAATTTTGAATTTACAGATCATACGTGCACCTTTTGGTTCCATACTGATCATTTCACCCTTACGACGTGTAACAATATCGATCGCAGTTCCAGAATATTCTTCTGGTAAATCGATTGTTAAATCTTCAATTGGTTCACATTTTTTACCATCAATTTCTCTAAAAATTACCTGTGGTTGTCCCACTTGTAATTCATATCCTTCACGGCGCATAGTTTCAAGAAGAACCGACAAGTGCATTACACCGCGTCCGAAAACATCCCATTTATCAGCTGAATTTGTTGTTCCAACTTTTAGGGCTAGGTTTTTCTCTAATTCTTTTTCTAAACGCTCATGAATATGACGAGATGTCACGAATTTACCTTCTTTACCAAAAAACGGTGAATCGTTAATGGTGAAAAGCATACTCATTGTAGGTTCATCAATGCTAATTGTAGCTAATGGTTCAGGATTTTCAAAATCACAGATTGAATCTCCAATTTCAAACCCTTCAATTCCTGTTACGGCACAAATATCACCTGTTTGAACAGATTCTACTTTACGCTTTTCAAGTCCATCAAAAACAAAAACTTCTTTCACTTTCGATTTCACTAAAGAACCGTCGCGTTTAGCAAGCGTAATATTTTGGTTAGGCTTAATCGTTCCACGTGTTAATCGCCCGATTGCGATTCGACCAACGAAAGAAGAATAATCCAATGAAGTAATTAACATTTGAGTTGTTCCTTCAGCAAATACTTTTGGTGGGAAATACGTTAAAATTTCGTCCAATAAGGGTTCAATTTTTCCAGAAGGAACTTTCCAATCTGTACTCATCCAACCATTTTTAGCAGAACCATAAATGGTGTTAAATTCTAATTGATCTTCGTTCGCATCCAATTCGAACATCAAGTCAAATACCTTTTCGTGAACCTCTTCAGGTGTACAGTTTTCTTTGTCAACCTTATTGATAACTAAAAGTGGTTTTAACCCTAATTCAAGTGCTTTTTGCAAAACGAAACGCGTTTGAGGCATAGGGCCTTCAAAAGCATCTACTAGAAGACATACACCATCAGCCATGTTTAATACACGCTCAACCTCACCACCAAAGTCACTGTGACCCGGTGTGTCAATGATGTTGATTTTCGTTCCTTTATACGTAACAGAAACGTTTTTAGCTGTGATTGTAATTCCGCGTTCGCGTTCTTGGTCATTGCTGTCCATGATCAATTCACCATCACTTTTGATTGGAGCTTCACCCGATTCAATCATACGGTCTACCAATGTGGTTTTACCGTGGTCAACGTGCGCTATGATAGCGATATTCCTAATTTCCATATTCTAATTTCAATCGTAAATTCTAATTTTTGTATGATCTTTTGCGGCTACTTCTTTCAGTACTTCCACCTTTATTTGCTCCTGATGTTGGTCGTTCTCTGCGAGGACGTTCGCTTCTATCACTTCGCTCATTTCTATCACCTCTATCACTTCTTTCATTACGTGGTCGTTCGCTACGTTCACCTCTTGGGCTGCCATATGAACGTTTAGCACTTCCGCGCTCTTCGCCACCTTTTGTTTTTTCGACATTTAATTTTGATCCTTCAAAATCAACACCCTGCATTTTCTTGAGGATGTTTTCAGTTTCTTTTTTATCGGCATCAAAGAATGAGAATTTGTCTAGAATATCGATTTTGCCAATATTTCCTTTGTTCATTCCTGTATTGTCGCATAATAAACGCAATAAAGCACCATGATTAAAGCCGTCTTGCTTACCAACACCTACGAAGAAACGTTGTTTGTCAGCATCATCTCTGCGGTCACGATCACGATCGCGTCCACCTTTCCTTTTCGATCCAAAATCATCACGACCAAATCCAGAAGAACTATCTTCTCTTGCATTTAAATCACGCGCATTATCGTAATAATCTAAGAATTTATTGAATTCTGTAGAGATGAAACGTTTGATCAAATCTTCTTTCGAATAGTCTTCCAATTTTTCCATTAAAAGCGGCATGAATTTCTCAATTCGTGTTACATCCACTTCAACTTCAGTAAGACCATCTACCAAACTTAAGAGTTGTGTTTCGTAAATGTCATTTGTAGAAGGTACTTTTCTCAACTCAATTTTTGAGTTAATGATTTTTTCAATACTTGAAATTTTTCGTCCTTCTTTTGTATTGATTAAAGCAATTGAAGTTCCTTTTTTACCAGCACGAGCGGTACGTCCACTTCGGTGTGTATAATTCTCAACATCTTCAGGTAATTGGTAATGAATCACGTGTGTGATGTCATTTACGTCAATTCCACGCGCAGCAACATCCGTTGCAACTAAGATTTGAAGTGTCTTATTACGGAACTTGTCCATTACACGGTCACGTTGTGCTTGAGAAAGATCGCCATGAATAGGTTCTGCATTGTATCCACCAGCCATTAATTTATCAGCAACAGCTGCTGTGTCACGACGGGTTCTGCAAAAGATTAATCCATAAATATTTGGATTAAAGTCAATGATGCTCTTCAACGCTTGAAAACGATCACGTTCTTTTACAACATAATAATGATGTTCAATATTTTTATTTCCTTCGTTTTTACCACCAACGGTAATTTCAAATGGATCAACCATGTAGGTTTGTGCGATACGTGCTACTTCTTTTGGCATAGTTGCCGAGAAAAGCCATACATTTTTGTGATCAGGTGTTTGTTCAAGAATTGCATCAATGTCTTCTTTGAAGCCCATGTTTAGCATTTCATCTGCTTCATCCAAAATCACTGCTTCAACTTCACCTAATTTAATTTTCTTACGATTAATAAGATCAATTAAACGACCGGGTGTAGCAACAACGATTTGCGCACCGCGCTCAATCTGACGAATTTGTTTAACGATATCTGTTCCGCCGTATACAGGAACGACATTTAAACCTCTTAAGTTTTTTGAATAGGCTTCAAGATCTTTAGAGATTTGAATACACAATTCACGCGTTGGACAAATAATAAGTCCTTGCGTACTTCTCAAATCGATATCGATTTTATTTAAAAGGGGAAGCCCAAAAGCGGCCGTTTTACCGGTACCTGTAGAGGCTAAACCAATTAGATCACCGTCATTTTCTAAAAGATAGGGGATAGATTGGCTTTGGATAGGAGTTGGCGCTTCATAGCCCAACTCAGTAATAGCTGAAAGAATAGCATCTTTCAATCCTAGTTCACTGAATTTCATGTTTTATTATAATTTAGTTTTTACCTTTTGCTTAGCGTCGGTTCGAACTAAATCTCATGTTGTAACGACAATGAACCTTTACCAAGCATTTGCTTTCTACGCAAATTTTGCGCAAAGGTACATCAATTTTTACGAATGAGCACCATTTTTATGCAAAGATCCTATAATTACTGTTAAATTCTGTTAACGAGATGTTAAAGAATTGTTGTGAAACGGGTTGTTAGGAATAAATCATTAGCTTTGCGAATTACCGATAAAATGCCATGAAAAAAACTGTATTTATCCTCCTAGCGGTGCTTTCAGGACTGCAATCTTTTGCACAGGATACCTTTTTCGATCCAATTGATACGATTGAAACCGCTTCGGGAACCATCCTAATTTATGGTGACCGCACATGGGCCTATCTAGGTGAAGAAGATTTTGAAGGAATCATGAACGAGCATCTTCATGAGCTCGTTTGTTTAGATTCTGCCTACGGATACAAATCAATTTGGTCAAATGATGATGTCATTACATGTACTACCAATGATGTTTCTTTACTGAAAGATACCCTTTGGATGTGTGTTCTTGATTCATTGCATGATGCATACGCTATGCCTTTTGATGGACCAATGACATCAAAATACGGCTATAGAAGAGGGCGAAGACACAATGGTGTTGATATTGATTTGGAGACGGGAGATACGATTTATGCTGCTTTTGACGGAAAGATTCGTTATGCTCAATATCACGATAACGGATTTGGAAATTTAGTTGTCATTCGACACTATAATGGCTTGGAAACGTATTATGCCCATTGTTCGAAATTGTTAGTTGCACCCAACCAAGATGTGGAAGCGGGAGATCCAATTGGTTTAGGCGGAAATACAGGTCATTCAACTGGTTCACATTTGCATTTTGAAGTTCGATTTTATGACAATCCAATTGATCCAGAGTTAATTTTTGATTTTAAAGAAAAGGTAGTACAGGATAATTTATTTGTGCACAGTGGTGTTTTTCAACCGGGCTCTTCGAGCAGTGTTTCTTCTTCAAGTTCTTCCTCTTCCTCATCTTCTTCTGCCGTCGATCGTGATGCTCGTACTTACAAAGTAAGAAGTGGTGATAGCTTGTGGATTATTTCGAATCGTTATGGAACGACTGTTTCTAATCTCTGCAAATTAAATGGGTTAAAAGAAACAGATGTCCTCCAAATCGGACAGGTGATTCGTTTAAAGTAGCGTGGTTTTGCGTAAGATGGATAAACGTTATTTCTGTTTATTATTGAAAAAACGCTAACCATTTTTGACGCACCGCTTCTTTTCCATACCTTAAGGTGATTTCAGCGCTCATTTGACCAGCAACATAATTTTGATAGGTATCCGCCATTTTCAGGATAGCTTCAAGTAGACCTGAATCGTTGGTTTGACCCGTGTTACTGTCTACTGCAATGAGTAAGCTATTGCCAGCGTTCAAAAATTCTTCAGGTCCTCCACACTTTGTTGAAATTACGGGTTTACCGGCTAGCAGCGCTTCGGCGATTGTCATTCCAAACGTTTCGTAGTGTGAATTGCAGATGTAAAAATCACATTGATGCATAGCCTCTAATACATCCTCATGATTTTGGCGTCCTGGGAGAATAATGTTTTTTGTGGGAATATTTAATTTGCTGACGAGGGCGTTAATTTTTTCTTCATCCGGACCGCCACCTATGAGCGTTAAACGTAAATTTTGGTTTATTTGCAAGGCGCGATTGAATGCTTCTAATAAGCCACTATGATTTTTCGTTTCATCAATCAAATCGCCCACAGAAAGAATTTCGATAAAGGAGGATGACTCATCTTTTTGCAGGTTAAACTGCGTTGTTTTTTCAATCACATTCGGAATCAAAACTGAATCGAATCCTGTATTTTTTTTGAAGGCATCTTGAAGGACGGCACTTACGGTGCTTATTCCACTTGCTCTATTTAAAACCATGCGATAAAGCAGTCGATCGAACTTGTTTTTTTTCAGGTACAGACCATTTAAATGTCCCGACCAATGTTCCGTAATAAAAAAGGGTGTCTTTGATTTTCTGTGCGCCATTAATGCGGGCAAAGCTGTGCGATAAGGAACGTGAATGTGAAAGGCATCAATCTTATCTTTTATGGCTGCTAATCCAAGTTTTTGTGCACGGTTGAATCGAATGAGGTTGGTGATTTTACGAAAGGGTCCTTTCGCCATTCGGAAATAAATAAGATGCTCCGTGAAAGTCGGTGATACTTTAGTTGTGATTTGCTCATAGGTTGTGTCTTGACCATTAATCGCTTGCACATAAATTACCGTAATCCGAAAATCATCTTGCAACAAGAGCAATTGCCTTTGATTGAATATGCCCAATTGGATATCCTCTTTATTGGGATACCATCTCGGTAATGCGACAATATGTTTTGTTTGCTCAGTCAATTCGTATTTCACTTATGAGGTTCGTATCTCCTAATTGGTTTATCGTATAGATCATTGTATCTAGTGGCGCAACACTTAAAAGTGGTTTATACTTTCTTTTGTCCAACTTTAAACGATCGCTTTGAGGTCCAAATTTAACTTTTTTCCCCATAGGAACCATTAAGGTGAAGTGCAAGAATTGTCCTCTTATTTTGTCTTGAACGGGAAAGGAGTAATAGGCAGGTAAAAAGATATGATTTCCTTCCGTTTCCAATTCATACACAATTTGTTCAGATCGTTCGATTGCTTCTTGCTCGTTTTTTCCGCGTGAATATTTATAAAGGATTAATTCAAAATTTCCCGTGTCCGCTATCGATATAATCGAAAGTTTAGTCAGCCCAATATAGATCGATTCTTCATCTGATTTTATCAGTTCAGGTGTCGTTAATCCTCTATTTGGGTTGAAATGATTTGAAAAGACATTGTCGTCGATCACATCAATAATGAGTTCTTGGCAACCTGGTTCTTCAAGGATAATGGTCTCTTTAATCGTATTATCATCCTTCATATCATTCACAATACCCATACTATAAATGAAGAGGGTAACCGCTGCCAATGTCCAGGTGATGCTCAGAAACCAAGAGATTTCCTTTGTTCTTGTTTTGTTCTTGGTGATGAGACGGATCCCTGTAATAATTAACGAGATCAACGGAATGAGACTGACCAAAATGATGCACAAAAAAATTAAGAAAGTCCAATTTTTTCCTGGAAAGGAAATCTCGATAGCGGTATAGATGTCAGGTATATTGTTTTCGCCTATGAATGGAATTAATCCTGTATCTCTGAAGAGGAGGTTGAGTAGAAAGATGAAAAGGATGAAACCAGCAAGTGAAAAAGCGACGCCAATGATTTTAGAAATGATGTTCAACGCCGTTCTTCCATAATCAACTCCTTGTTCAACTGCACTGCGTACATTGTTTCTGATTTTGTTTGAATTGGCTCGATCGGATAAGGATTCAGCAAATTGATTGACGTGTTTTTTGATACTGTCCAAATTAATTGGTTCACCACGCATTTTTAATTTGTCAGCCGTTGTCTTTGCTTCAGGGATAAAAATCATTAAAACAAGATAGAGGAGGATGCCCGATCCCAATAATAAAAAGAGTGCGACGAAAATTACGCGAAACACGAGCGCGTCAACATCAAAATAATGACCTAATCCGCTGCAGACTCCGCCAATTGTTCCGCCATCTTTATCGCGAAAAAGACGTTTTACCTTGTCGTCCTCAGGTGCAGTTTGAGTTTCCTGAAAAGGCACTTCCTCGTCCGAAGCAAAATCTGTTGGGTCACCCAATATCCCCATTATGTCAAGGATGTCTTTTTGTACAATAACTTCTTTGATGAGACCCATGCGCTCCTGAAAAAGCTCAGCTATACGCATCTCGATATCTTCCATGATTTCGTCACAGCCTTCCTCGTAACTTAAGTTTTGTCTAATTTTATCCAAATATTCTTGGAGTAAGATATAAGCCTCCTCTTCGATATTAAATACGAAACCTGTGAGGTGTATTGAAATGGTCTTTTTCATGATTAGCTTGGATTTGTAATTTGATCAACGGCGTATTGCAATTCTTCCCACGTTGTTTTTAATTCACTGAGAAACTGTTCACCTGCTGTGGTGAGGATATAATATTTTCGCGGCGGTCCGGCCACTGATTCGACCCAACGGTAGTCTAAAAGTCCCGCGTTTTTTAGGCGAGTGAGCAAAGGATAGAGTGTCCCTTCCACCACAATTAATTTTGCGTCTTTTAGTTTGGAAATAATCTCAGAAGGATAAGCCTCCTCCTTTGATAAGATGGAGAGGATGCAGTATTCTAATATTCCTTTCCGCATTTGTGCGGCTGTATTATCTGCTTTCATACGCGAATTGTTTAAATCGATACTCTATATGGATAAAGAATCTTGGGCAAAGATATAGAATAAATATAGTACTATGCAATACAAAGTACTATATATTTTTTTAACCTCATAAAAAAAGGGTTACGATAAATT
>JALQVX010000055.1 GCA_023263555.1 Crocinitomix sp. | reverse complement strand
AATCATTACGATATCCTAAACAGATTTATGTATTTGTCTAGCAACGATTGAATCAAACGTCTACTATTTTACGCGTAGTAAAAAAATTGAAAGCAATTCTTTTAATGATTCAAGACCACTAATTGGAGTTAATTTTCTTGCAAATAATGCAATTGAACGAGTCCTGTATCAAAATATTTAGGTGGTAAAACTTTCAAATTTGCACGAGGAACGCCACCAAGAAAAAGTCGTTTTCCGTCACCGAGAACAATAGGAATAACGGAAATGATGTACTCATCAATCAGATTATTTTCCATCAACGATTTAACCACCTGAGCACCACCGTCACAATAAATATCCTTACCCGGTTTGGATTTTAATTCTGCGATTAGAGCTTCTAATGATCCCGTATAGAAATTCACTCCATTTTCACTTGGACGGACATCTCTTGTAAGAACATAACAATCCAATTTATCCGCTTGCGGAAAATGACCTCCAGTCAGTTTAAGAATGACATCATACGTCGCTCGACCAACAATATAGGTATCTACAGAAGCATTAAACGTTTCATAACCGTAATCTTCACCTTCTTTTTCGACACAAGATAACCATGAGAGATCATCTTCATTAGTGGCTATAAATCCATCTAAACTCATACTGATATAGAGTTTTACTTTTCTATTATTCATGCACTAATTAAATCTTTTTGGTTGACATCAGGTCGTTCATGAATGAGAAAGGTAGTCATTTTATTTTAATACAATACATGTTAAAGCTTACGAATAACTGACCAGCCTATAGGCTCATCCATCAAACTTTCGTCCAAGTTTTCGTATCAAATAACCAACCCATATAACCTCTGACTTTTAACTTCAAACCCGAAATTCGCAATTTGCAAACATAGGTTTTACCCACTTTAGGATCATAGATTTTTCCATCCCATTCACCGTCGTTATCATACACAAAACCGAGTAAAATATCCATGTCAAAAATGGGTCCATCTTTAAGCACAGGGTTCGGGTTTTTCTCATCAACCAACGGAATTCCAGCATCATCATTCGGCTGTTCCAACCAAACAACGCGTCCAAAATACTGATCCGATTTATGATAGATTTCAATTTTCACATCCCTCATTTCAGTCAGCCAAACACACATAATTGCATCTGAATTGAGCGAACTAAAACCAAAAGTAGGAGAAAAAAAATAGGCTAGAATAAGGATTTGTTTGATCATAATTAATTTTCACCAGAATAGTGAGGTGAAAAGTACGACAATTTATCGCAGTAGCGCTTATTCTTTTAATATCTAGGACCGATTAGGCCTTTGTCCATGTCTTGGTATCGAACAACCAACCTAAATATCCTCTGACTTTAAGTGTAGTACCCTCCACCCATAATTTGCACGTGTAAGTTTTACCATCCTTTGGATCATATATACTTCCATCCCATTCACCATCATTATCATAAACAAAGTTGGTTAGAATATCCATGTGCAAAATAGGTCGATTTTTTAAGTTTGCGTTTGGATTCTCTTTGTCTACGATTGGTTTCCCTTGGTCATCATTTGGTTCTGCAATCCATACCACACGCCCGTGAAATTTGGTTCCTTTTTTATAGATTTCAACCTTTGCATCCTTTATTTCGGTGAACCAAGTTCCTATAATGGCGTCTGCATTGGTCGCCGCAAAATGACAGAGAGGAAGGAAACTAAAGAGCAGAAGAAGCAGCTGTTTTTTCATGGCGTTAAATTTTTTGACGGTGATGAAGTTAGTGAATTGTTGGGGGAATGGGTTTGTTTTGTAGAAAAATTTCGTTGAAAATTTGGGGATTTTATAGAAATGGAAAAGGGGGGCAAATTTCATAAGCCTTACCAGAGATTTATTGGCACAATTTTTTTATCCGTCAACGTATGGGATTGACTTTTAATTCGAATAATGAAATGCTGACTATTTAATCTTTATCTTTGGTGGTCATGCAGTTACCTGAAGACCATAAAGTAGATGTTTCCCTTTTGAGTTCTTGTTTTAGAAGCACGAGCGCAACCTATAAATTCTATTGGTTCCTTAGTATTATAGAATGTGTTGAATTAGGACAGGAAGAGATCGACAAACGAGAAATATTTGCAAGAATGATGGCGAATGCCTGGTACACCATTAACTACTTTAGAGTTTCTTTTGGTGCACAAGATAAGATTCAAGAAACGATTCTTTCCCTTAAAGATGCTGAATCAATTCCACTTGATGAGCATAAAGAGTCGATCCTTAAACGCCTATTGAACCCTAAATCCAATCAAACGGAAAAGCAATTATTTCATTTCGACAAACAAGTACCTCACTATTTTCTGAGCCCATGGATTGGTTCAAAAGGAAGCAAAAAAGTACTTTCTGAAATTTCTCAACATGGTAAGAATAATCCTCCGTATGCTTTGTATGACAACTCTATTTTGATGCAACCTGATTGGGTTGATTATATTAAACGTAATGCTGGAATCTTAAAGGATTTTTGTTATTGGAACCTGACTTTATTTTTGCAAAAAAGAAACCCAAATGTACCCGACATTCCAAATAAACTAAGACGCCCTGAAAAACGAGGATCCTTAAATGGCCATAAAAAATATTTCTGGGACATTGTCATTCATGAGTTGGACAGTGTTCAATGTATTTACAGCGGAAATAAAATGATTAAAGGCGAATACGTTATTGAGCATTTTATTCCATTTCAATTTGTTGCGCATGATCAAATGTGGAACCTCATTCCCGCAGACCCTAAATCTAACATGCGTAAAAGCGATAAATTACCGTCCCTCGAACGCCATTTTGACGATTTTTATGACTTACAAAAAGAAGCTTTAAAAATCATTACAGCCCTTAAACCGAAAAACAAATTCTTAGAAGATTATTACACTGTTTTTAAGAAGACAGATATTTCTAAAGATCAATATAGAGATTGTATTGAACCTTTGTTGACCATTGCTCATAATAATGGGTTTCTTTATATGGGTGAATGATTGGTTTATGAAGATCCCGCAGAAAAAACAGCTACTAATCTCCAAGGTCTATGTTTTGATGTGTATGTAACACGATCAGTTTCATTATGAGACTTCAGACGATTTTCCCAATTATCAGTGCTGCCGACATAATACTTATCTGCACTTTCTGAATACAATATGTAAACGTAATAGGTCATCACAAAAAAAAAGAGTCTCACTTTCGTGAAACTCTTTTTTTTTTGCTCCTCCTCTTGGGCTCGAACCAAGGACCCTCTGATTAACAGTCAGATGCTCTAACCAGCTGAGCTAAGGAGGATTAAACGTTTCGTTATTTCGGTCTTGCGACGTGGAACGAAATTAGTTAAACTTAGAACTGGTAAATGCTAGGCATTTTTCTAAGCGAGGGCAAATATAAATAAATTAAATCTAAGGAAACAAAAAAAGTGTAAAAAAAATTAGGGCAAATCTAAAAAAAGGCCGTGTTTAAAAGAGTTCTTCTTCTAAAGCGATTGATTCTGAGTCATTTTCAACCAGTTCATCATCTTCAAATTCTTCATGGTCGCGGAATGATTCAAAGCTGTCGGAAGATCCTCTTAATATATTCGTTTTAGAAACGTTGAGTCTAATTTCGGTTTTGATGGATTGATCCTCTTGAATATACCCTTTTGCAAAAGGGGTTCCAATCACCTCGACAAGGCATCCTTTCTTTAAAAAGTCGAGAATTCTTAGATTGGTGCCGTCCTTTTTCCAGATGGTGCAATTGACCCATGTTGTTTTTGTTCGCTGTTCACCGGTTCGTTTGTCCCGCCAATTTTTATTGTGTGCAACAGGAAAATTGAGTGCGAGTACTCCCTTTTCCATTTTCCGAACCACTGCGTCTTTTCCGATATTTCCTATTAGTCGGGTCTCAAATATTGTAGCCATAGTATAATAAGTTTGGTATAATCTAACTACAATTTAAGAGATTAAAACCATAAATCAAAACTATTAACACCCTATTTTAATAGCTTAACTACTCGAAATAGACAACAAAGGCATCAGAATATCCATTTGACTGAACATCTTTTTGGGCTTTTTTGGCGTCCTTTTTATCCGTGAAAGGACCAATATAATACTTGTATTTATACATACTCGTGCTTTGAACCAAGACACGCTCCACTGTATAACCTAATTTCTTAAATTCTGGAATATTCACATCTATTTCGTCAATAGACGCCATAATTTGAACCTTATAGTAAGGCTGATCAGGTTGTTCAGTAATTTCTTGAGGTGGACTGAAATCAATGGACGGATGTTTACTTTTCATGAATTCTCGTGTTGCCCGAAAAATAGCCGAAGCAATAATTTCTTGCCCATACGCCGAGTTGAGATAATTTCCTTCAGACGTGTTGGTAATAAAACCACATTCTACAAGCACGGTTGGCATTTTGGTTTGTTTCAGGATTTGCAATGAATGACCGATATCTGATGCTGTCTTCACGCCTCTACTTTTGCGACCAGCGCGTGTTGTAAATTGACTTTCAATTAATTGTGCCCATTTATAAGATGCTTTTGCGTTGTAATTGTGGATATGTGTCTCTGTGCCATATACAGCAGGATTTGGACTGCCATTTACATGAATACTCAGCATATAATCCACATTATTTCCGTTGGCCATTTGCACTCGCTCATCCAAAGTCGGGTATACATCTGTTGTTCGCGTATACATCACTTTTACGTGCGAAAGATTATAGGTTAAATAGTTCCCTATTTTCATAGAAATTTCGAGTGCAATATCTTTTTCTTGCATATGAGATTCAGATAATGGCAGATGTCCAGGATCTTTACCACCGTGACCTGGATCAATAAGAATCGTGACATTACTCTGATCAGCAAAAGTGATGAGTGCTAAAAGGACTGCTATCAGCGAAAAAAATGACTTCATATTTGTTTTCAACTTTAGAAAGCAGGTTAAACTCTTCTTCTCGCTAGACGAGAGTAACCTATTAAAATGCTAAATTAGAATTTGTTTTGAATCGAATTATCACCAACTTTACGAGTAATTCAAGTTGAGTTGTTTATAACTCTTCAATCCTACACCTATGAACGAAATCAAGTTTCAGGCCATTTGGGGAAGACTCTATCTAATTCTGGGTATACTCTTCGGTATATTATTCATTTTTGGAGCAATCATCCTCCGAGATTATTCTATCCTACTCAACCTTTTAGCAGCTGCTTTAATCATATACATTGGCAATCGTATGCTTTTGCGTTCTTACGCTTTGTACAATGAGCATGAAATCAAGGTTTATGGCCATGTAGGAGCTTTGCGCAAACATTATCAATTTACAGATAAAAAGGAGGTGCAAATTAAAAATAATTCAGCCTATTTAAAAGGAGAGAAACTAAAGATAAGTGCTTGGATGGTTGATAAACAGGATTGGAAGCGTTTTATTGATTATTACGATAAAGACAATGCTTTTATGCATGAGTTACAAGATGAATAAGACATCCATTAGACCAACTTTTCTTCTTGGGGACGATAGATGGCTAGCGAATAAAAAAGCGCAAAAATAGTGACACCCGCTTGCGTTTCAATTAAATCCTGAAACAAACACGAAACAATAAGCGATACGAGCACGATAAGGGTGAAATAATCGCGGTTTCGAACTTCAAAAAACGGCCAAATGAGTAAACAACCAAAAGCGACAAAACCGACTACACCTATGCCCACCCAAATCGTCAAAAACTGATTGTGTGAGCGGTGCTGATGTTCGGGCAATAAACGTGAATTCATAACCGTGTATTCCCTTTTAAATGCCTCTGGAACATCTCCCACCCCAACACCTATTAAGCTATTTTTCTGCACCAAATGGGTCGCTGCTTTAAGATGTTCGATACGCTGAATTAAAGAGTGTCCATTTGGGTCTCCGCCTTGTTGATAAATACTCAATTCATAAAAAAATGTATTCATTCTAGTCGTGAAACCCTTATTGACTTCAATAGAAGTTTGCCCGTCCTCGATCTGATGGATTTCGTCAAGAGACAATATGGAAACCCCCAACGAATCTTTCCGCAGTCCTTTAGACGTAAGAAAACGCATCAACGTTCCAAACATAGGCTGGCCAAGATGATCTAAAGAATCATATGGGATGGAAGATCTTAGCTCCCATTCTTTCTCCATCTCAGCTTGATTCACATAGATCCAAACATAATTTCCATTTTCGATTTCTGTACTCAATGTATCGTGAAAATAAGGGTTATTATTGGGCGTATACAATGCTAGTTCGTCATAATGAATTGGTTCGATCGTTTTCAATTGATTAATGCTCTTTATCCCAATAAAAACAACTGCAATAGCAGTGAAAAAGAAGAGCAACAAAAGGCCATATTTACGTTTTTTAGAATGGATGTTATAGATCCCGTGAAGTGTTGTTAAAATCAACAATATCACAAAAAGAATGTAACCGTTAATGATTTGAGATTTGAAGAGGTAGTATAAGAACCATCCTGCTAAAGTCAACCAAACAAACCAGAAACGCCTTTTTTTATACATCAGAAAAACCGCTATAAAAAGGGCCAAATTTATCAATAGTGAAAATCGCACATGTGAGATAAACGTTGACATTTCTCGTATATCGGCAGAATCGGGTAAAAAATAGTTGTACCGAATGATATTGTAGAGACTCGTATAGGTAACAATACCAAGAAACACATAGAGTAAAAAGTAAAAATATTTTCGCTCAAGGGGCTCAGAAGTGGCCATTACAAGAGGAATAACAATAAAGGGCAATTTAATGCGAAGATCTTTAAAACCATAATTAAAATCCACACTCCAAATTAAGGACAGCGCGAGGAAGAAGAAGATAAAAATAACAAACCAAACGGATTTTTTTTCCTTTAATCTCTTCGCATAGTTATAGAAATCAGCTTGGATTAGCCAATTGGAAATGATCCAAATCGTCCCGATACTCATCAACACATTGGAAATGGCAATTCCAACGGTTAAAATAGTTAAAGCGGTGATTCGTAGGTATAAATGGGCTGGTAACTTAAGCCATTTATCAAACATTGGTTAGTTTTCTAGATTCAACACTTTTTTATAACGAGGAATATCAATTAATATTTCAATTGCTCCTTGAATAAATTCGTCGTCGACTAGACTATGAATGATTCGACCTTTTTGATAAAAATAGCGTCCAACAATTTCATCTTCGATTAGCGGAATAAGTTCTCCTTTATACTTTTTAAGATCATCAATTTTAGAGGGCTGTAATTTAGCTAATAAAGCTTCAAATTCAGCCTGAGCAGGATTGTACGATTCTTCCTTTTGAGCCGCAGCCTCCAATTCTTTCAACCGCTGAAGCGACGCCGTTGTGTATTCAAAATCCTGCGCGAGAACGAATGCTGTAAAGTCGGCATAAATTTCATCTGTTACTTTAAACGACTTAGCATCTCCAATTTCGTTATGTTCGCGTTGAAACTTCGTGGCATAATCGAATAAGATATTTTTCAGCACGATTGTTCCTGTTAAAATCGAATATTCTTTGTTGGGGATAACGAGATCGGGCTCAACACCACGACCGTCAATAACCGTTCTTCCATTTTTCGTTTTGAAGGTTGTTA
>JALQVX010000052.1 GCA_023263555.1 Crocinitomix sp. | reverse complement strand
TTACTTCAAATTTTGGCAGAAGCAAAAAAAGCTGTTCAAGGTTAACCCTAAATCGAGTCACGGTTTATTGGCCGAACCGCCTATAAAATTGTAAATTTGCCGAAAAGAACGCGCCATGGATAATTTCAGACAACTGTTAATCGAAACCTATCAAAAAACCAATCAATTTGGTCGGTATAAAGGAATGGAATTGACCAAATTTGAGTCGGATGGAATTGCGTATCGCATGGTGGTTAAGGAAGTGCATTTAGCCACCCCAACAACGGCGCATGGTGGAGTAATTGCAGGATATATGGATGGAATTTTGGGCTTAGCGGCCTTGTATGTTTCATCTGAAAATGCCAATCTTGTTTCAACGGTCGAATTTAAAATCAATTTTTTAACCCCTGTTTTTTTAGGAGATGTCTTAATTGGCGAGGGTACGGTGATATCAAAAGGAAATCGCATCATTGTCACGCAGGGCAAAATTCACAAAGAAGGCTCGGGTGAACAGGTTGCGATTGCCATGGGTACATTCAATGCTTATCCCTATGAAAAAAGCGGGATGACTTTCGAATCAATTCACAAGATCTAAATTTCGAGAAGATTAACCAATTAGACCCTGTTGGGCTTCCGATAAAAAAGATTAAATTTGCAAAAAAAAACACACGCATAAATGATCCAAATTTCAGATAGGGTTAACAACCTTGCAGAATCAGAAACATTAGCCATGGCTTCTCGCAGTAGAGAATTAAAATTGGCAGGTAAAGATATTATATCACTCAGTTTAGGAGAACCTGATTTTGACACGCCAGACTTTATAAAGGAGGCTGGAAAGCAAGGAATCGACGAAAATTATTCGAAATACATGCCTGTTCCAGGTTATTTGGATTTGCGTGAATCGATTTGTGCAAAGTTCAAACGTGACAATGATTTGACCTATACACCAGATCAAATTGTGGTTTCTACAGGTGCAAAACAAAGTTTAATCAATGTTATTCTGAGTTTGGTTAATCCAGGTGATGAAGTCATCATTCCTGCTCCTTACTGGGTTTCTTATATCGAGCAAGTGCGCATGGCGGGCGGAATTCCTGTGGTGATTGAAACAAGCATTGAGCAAGATTTTAAAGTGACAGGTGCCCAATTAAAAGCGGCGCTTACACCCAAGTCGAAATTGATGATTTTCAGCAATCCGTGTAATCCAACAGGATCTGCTTATACACATGATGAATTAGCGGATCTTGCGGCGGTTGTTGCAGCAACAGCGAATTTTTATGTGATTTCAGATGAAATCTATGAACATATTATTTTTGAAGGTAAAAATGTAAGTTTTGCAAGTTTACCGGGCGTTTATGATAAAACGATTACTGTAAATGGCGTGTCAAAAGCTTTTGCCATGACGGGTTGGAGAGTAGGGTATATTGGAGCACCAAAAGCGATTGCTGCTGCGTGTACAAAAATTCAAGGTCAATATACGTCAGGAACAGGATCCATCAGTCAACGTGCGACGAAAGCGGCCGTTGAAGCCGATCCGAGTCAAATTCAATACATGGTGGACGCGTTTAAAACACGTCGTGATTTGGTCTTGGGTTTACTCAATGAAATTGAAGGGGTTAAGACAAATACGCCAACCGGAGCATTCTATGTTTTTCCCGATTTTTCAAGTTTCTTTGGTAAATCCTATAATGGACGCGTGATTGCCAATGCCAATGATTTATCCATGTATTTATTGGATGAAGCGCTTGTTGCATTGGTTACGGGAGATGCTTTTGGAGATCCTAAATGTTTGCGTCTTTCTTATGCAACTTCTTCGGATATCTTAACGGAAGCCATTTCGAGACTAAAAATTGCTCTTGCTAAATTGAACTAATGGTTGATTTAAAAAACGTATTCGAAGAGTTTACCAATAAGAAGATAATTATTGTTGGTGATGTGATGATTGATACCTACCTCAAC
The DNA here is from genome assembly GCA_023263555.1 of Crocinitomix sp. Lineage (GTDB taxonomy): Bacteria > Bacteroidota > Bacteroidia > Flavobacteriales_D > Crocinitomicaceae > Crocinitomix. The sequence continues at coordinate 921 of JALQVX010000052.1, read as the reverse complement.
GGTTCTGTTAATCGTATTTCACCAGAGGCACCTGTTCCAATCGTCCAATTTAAATCGCGTGAACACCGTTTGGGTGGGGCGGCCAATGTGGCTTTAAATATTAAAGCATTGGGTGCACAGCCCTTTATTTGTTCCATTATTGGAAAAGATGAAGATGGTGAATTGTTTCAACGTTTGATCAATGAAAGCAACTTGTCCTCGCGCGGTGTATTGACTTCTGATGAGCGTGTGACAACAGTCAAAACGCGTGTGATTGGCAACAATCAGCAATTGTTGCGAATCGATCACGAACGCACGAATCCAATCAATTCACTTTCTGAATTTGCCCTAATCGAACGGGTGAAAGAAGTGGCTGAAAAAGAGCAAGTAGATGCAATTATCTTTCAAGATTATAATAAAGGTATTCTAACCGAAAATGTAATTGCGACATTGATTCAATTTGCGAACGAAAAAAATATTATTACCACAGTTGATCCGAAAAAGGAGAACTTTTTTACCTATTCGAATGTTACTCTATTTAAACCGAATTTAAAAGAGTTAAAGGAGGGAGTTGGTCTGACATTTAACATGACAGATCGCGAAATGTTTTTTGAGGCGGTAGGTCGATTGAATGAGAAAATTTCTCCAAAATACACCTTTATTACACTTTCAGAGTTTGGTGTTTATATGGGGCAGAAAGAGGAGCATTTATTCATTCCAGCACACCTGCGTGTGATTGCAGATGTGTCGGGTGCAGGAGATACGGTTATTAGTGTGGCCACCTTATGTTTGACCTGTAATTTAGAAGCGAAATGGGTTGCCGAAATCGCAAATTTAGCCGGTGGTTTGGTTTGCGAAAAAATTGGAGTAACGACTGTGGATAAAGAACAGTTGATGAGCGAAGTGTTGGCGCTATAAGTGATTGAATGATTTAAAATTAGA
>JALQVX010000375.1 GCA_023263555.1 Crocinitomix sp. | reverse complement strand
AGGAGCTTCTCCTTATTTGGTAAACTTCGATTTAAGTTACAAGAAAAAAGTGGGTGATAAAACGGATAATAAAACCTATTTAGCTGCACTTTCTTATAATGTATTCGGTCCGCGTTTATTTGCTGTTGGAAGTAATGGAATTGGTGATCAATACGCTTTACCAGTGAATTCGGTAAACTTTGTTGGAAGAGTTACTTTTAATGATACGTACTCATTCGGAATTAAAGCAAAGAATATTTTGAATCCAACCATTAACATTATCCAGCAAGATCAAGTAAATGTTGGTAACCAATTGAATGTATCAAGCTTTAAGAGAGGAATTGATTTAAGTTTGTCATTTAGCTATAACATTCCGGTATCAAAAGTGAAGAAGCCTGTCGAAGCTGGGCAGTAATATTTTATAGATTTAGTTTGAAAAGCCGACTTACACGTGTAAGTCGGCTTTTTTATGCTTAAAAGTGCTGTATTTACTCATGTTACCGAATTGTGAAAATGGATTAACTTTTTGTTAACCTAAGCGTAACGAGGTGGTAAATCCCTTTCGAGAAAATCACCTGATATTTGTGTCATCAAATTAAAAAGAAAGAAATGAAAATTAAAAATTCAACGATTAAAATTATGGTATTGGCCGGAGCGCTTGTTACCGTATTACCTGCCTGTAAGAAAAAAGGATGTACTGATCCTACAGCTAACAACTATAATTCAGAAGCAAAGAAAGATGATGGAACTTGTACTTTTGACGCTATTGATTGGTATACTGAAGTAAGTTATGCAGGTGTTACTTATAAACAATTGACTGGAAACATTACTGAAGATCATACCTTAACTGCTGGTGATAATTGGTTGCTTTCAGGTGGTGTTTTTGTTACTTCTGGTGTAACCTTAACAATCGAACCTGGTACAACTGTAAACGCTGCTGATGACGGAACAACTCCATTTTTAGCTGTTGCACAAGGTGGCCAAATTAACGCTTGTGGTACTGCTGCTGCTCCCATTATTTTTACACCTGCTGCTGATGCTCCTGCTCCAGGTGCTTGGGGTGGAATTATCTTAAACGGATACGCTCCAATCAATACTGGGACAACGGCTGAAGGTGAAGGTGGAACAGGTACTTATGGTGGTGCTGATGCGACTGATAATTCAGGTTCTTTATGTTATGTTCGTGTTGAGTATGCTGGAAAAATCTTAGGTACTGATAACGAATTAAATGGTTTCTCTTTTAATGGTTGTGGTTCAGGAACTACATTACACCACTTACAAGCCTACAAAGGTTCAGATGATGGTTTCGAATTCTTCGGTGGAACAGTTTCTTTGAAATATGCTGTATCTTCAGGTAACCAAGATGATTCATTCGATTGGACACATGGTTGGTCTGGAAATGGACAATTCTGGGTTGTAAATCAAGATGCTCTTGGTGGTGACCGTGGTATCGAAGCGGATAACAACGGAGATAACAACGAAGCTAATCCTTATTCTGATCCAAAAATTGCTAACGTTACAATGATTGGTGCTGAAGATGGTGATGGTGCAAACCAAGGTTTAAAATTACGTGAAGGTACAAAAGGTAATTTCATGAATATTCTTGTAACTAACTTCCCAAAAAGAGGTTGCCAAGTTGAGCATGACGTTACGTTGACGAATATGAATGGTGGTTCTTTAACATTTAAAAATTCAATCATTGATAATGTGAGCCCATTCAAATTCACTAACTCTGCTGGAAATGATTCAACTTTAGCTGTTATGTTTACTGATGCTGCTAATAACAATGCAACTGCAACTGACGGTTCTTTAGTCGGTTTCTTAACTGGATATGTTGGAACAACTGCAACGGGTGCTGGTGACCCAACTGCTTGGGGAACTTGGTTTGATGCTGCTACTTATGTGGGTGCTGTATCTGCTGGTTCTGATTGGACTGCTGGTTGGACTAGAGCACTTTAGTATAAAATATAGCGCCTAGCTCAATGTGTCTATAACCGTAGACCGAGTGAAAGTCCTAATCGATTTCGAAAGAAAAAGGGTGCTGGTAACAGGACCCTTTTTTGTTTTTATGCACTACCTAGCGCTGGAAAGAGAAAGTTCTTCCATCACTATTAAACGTTGTCGGGAAGTTCTGTTTGGTGAATTATTCAATCTTAATCGCAAAATCCACTAATAAACCCATCACTTCTTCTTTAGAGAATTTAGCTCCTCTGATCGTGTTTGACATGGGATTGATGCGATACCCAGCACTCGTTCTAAAATCTGCTTGGCTGAGATTTGTCTGTTCAAAGATCGCATCATCTAATTTTGATCCGGTGAAGTTCGCTTTTGAAAGATTTGCTTCGCTAAATTCGACTGATTTTAATGAACAGTTTTCAAATACCCCCCCTTTTAATGTCAATTTATAAAAGGACGCATAGTCCAACAAGCAATCGTAAAAACGGATCGATAAACGAAATGGATTTACCCCTTCAAAATTCAAACCGATCAATTTGCACTCATTGAAATCGACACTTCTTAAGGCGATTGAATTTAGATTTGAACCCGTAAAATCGCAACTGAAAAATTCGCATTCTTCAAAAACTAAATTTTTGAACTGTATATCGCGTAAAATACAATTCTTAAAGGTGCAGCATTCAAATTGAGCGTCTGCCATCATGTCTGTTGTGAAGGTCACAGATTCAAAATTTTCTTCGTAATGACTTGTCATAATTCGTTCATCAATTGTTTGCTTGCAAAATAACCGGTGGAAAAACAGCCTTGCAATAAAAAACCACCCGTAGGAGCGTCCCAATTCAGCATCTCGCCAATCACAGAAAGATGAGGATGTTTTTTCAAAGTGAAATCTGGGTTTAATTCTTCTAACGAAATGCCTCCAACTGTTGATATTGCTTCTTCGATTGGTCGCAATGATTGAACCTTAATTGGAAAGGCTTTGAGTTTTTCTACGACCAAGATTACATTGAGGTAATCTTCTTTTCGCATTGCAGATTTGAGTAGGTTAATTGTTACGGCATCAAGTCTAAAAGTAGATTTATAGTGTTTTGATTCTAAGGTGCCATTTTTTGTCTTTTCCAGCAGAGAGGCCCTTGTATTATTGGGTTTAAAATCGAGGTATACGGTTGCTTCTTTTCTGCTTGCAAGCTGTTTTCGAATAAATGGAACGGAAGGGTAAATTAAATTGCCTTCTAAACCATAATTCGTCAAAAGTACTTCCCCTTTTGCATAATGCTCATCAATTGAAAGGGCACAGTTTTTTATGGGTGTACCGGCAAATTGAGCGAATATATGAGCTGGTAAATCGACATGAATGCCGCAATTAGAGGCCTCAAAAGGAAGTGTTTTGATTCCTAGTGCTTCAAAATAGGATAACCAATCTCCAGTTGAACCTGTTTTAGACCATGAAGCACCTCCTAAACCAAAAATAATATGATCTGCTTCCACATCAAAGGTTTCAGTGTTTTGTTTGATCATTGGAAAATGGGAGGTGTTAAACCCAATAAATGCTGAATTAACAGCTATGTGTACTCCTTTTTCTTTTAGTCTCGACTTGATGCTCGAAAGAACAGTTGCTGGCTTTATGTCAGGTAGTGGAAAAACGCGACCGCTCGATCCCACAAAAGTAGGTATCCCCAATTCATGCAACCAAGCTCTTGTTTTAACCGAATCAAATGATTGAAGAGCCGATTGAAGTATAGGATGGTCGGTAAAATGATTAAGAAGTAGATCTCCCGAGGCGAAATTCGTGAGGTTAAAGCCTCCTTTACCCGCAACCAAAAACTTTCGTCCAATTGTTTTGCCTTTTTCATAAATAATGACATCACAATGATCTGCGAGCAGATCTGCTGCGATTAAGCAAGCTGGTCCACCTCCAATTAAAACAACTTTTTTTTTACGCATCAGGCGAGCTCCTTTTTTGCTCGTTCAAACCAGATTTCTCCAGCAATGTAAGCGTCATCATCCCAAGTTAAAAAGCGAAAAAGCGTCATTCCCTCATGATCTTCAAATGAGCACCATTGATCATCAAAGGCCAAATCACGCTGCCACGTGCGGGTGACAACAATTTTGAAAAAAGGATCTTGCATAGTGGTTTGAACAGCCGCCACTACCATTCGATCTGCCGCGCTAGTTTGCTCAACCCGCAAAACTTCAAAGTCATCCAATTCTGAAAAATAGTGATAAATATCTTCAGTCATTTGCTCTAAATCCTCTCCTCGTGAAGGAGGAAGGCCAGTGGCAAGTGTCCGTATTTTTGAAATCATATCCATTTCGTGCTATCCTTTTTTGAAGACAAAGATAGAAGTTCCAACGTACTCAACGGCTGCATTTGGTTTTGAATCGAATTGCATAGTAGATGCTGCTTTTTTTGCTAATTCAATTAGAAACGCACTGCCGCTATTGGATGCTTCGGGGTTTAAAGCTGCCCGCGTGACCTTTCCATCTTCATCTACCCAAATATTCAACCCAATTGTTCCTTCTTCTTGTGTGTTCACATTGAATGTTGGTGATTTTAAAACAGTTCTATTATTTGGGGTAAGAATATTCGAACGTAGCGCTAGATCATCTTTCCCAAAGATATTGGCTGTATGCTCAGTTCCTGTTGAGGAGAAACTAAATACATCCTTCACGTTATTCTCTTCAGATATTTTCGTTTTCAAATCAACTTTTGGCACACTCTCCTCTTGCTGTATTTTCGCATTTGAAGCAGGTGATGACACCGCGTCAGAACGAACAGATGAACTCAGTTCAAAAGAACTTATTTCAAGCGGTAAATCATTCCGCACCTCTGGTTTAATTGGTGTTTCTAGACTTGCCAGTAAAAAAAAGAGAATACTACTCATGAATACGATCGAAACGGTGAGCAATGCACGCTGATGTTCCTTCGTTTTTAAATTCACCCAAATCTGTTTCATAACTGCTTGTTTTATTCATTTTATACGCAAGAAAGCGGCGCAATGTTTCTCTATAGAACACAAAAAAAGGGGAAACGTAACATTTCCCCTTTTTCATTGTATGAATACTTATTTTATTTCGGATCTAAGATCTTCTCAATGCGCGCAATCGCATCTTCTAAATGATATTTTGACAGTTTATCAGACGTACGCGGAATGGCTGCCTTGGATAATTTTTTCAATTCATTCAACTCTGCTCTTGCCACCGAACGAATGTCAGATTGACTCGCATCTACATCTGTACGAACAAAGAAGCTTCGATAAGCCGCTGGAATTGATTGTTGCTCCTCGGTCATTAAATAAGCCAGTTGATCAATATGTGCACGTTGTAAATTACGACGATAAACATCAATTTTAGCTCCCGTTTTTAATTCAGTCCATACCGAATATCTGAGATCCTCCACAATTTCTATAATCGTATAGGCTTCAGTTCCGTTCACGGCTTCATTTTCAATTGATCGAGCCAATCTACCAAAGTCTAGAATGTTTTCTAATGTACGGCTCTGCAATACACGCATACGTTCAATCGCTCCATCAAATTCAATTTTATTTAAGATATTTTGATCCAAGAGCCAAGTGGGTGTGTTAAATAATTGCTCAGCCAAAAACTTCATAGCTCTTTGTTGACGCTCTTTCGGTACATGCGTATAAACAGCGCCTTCTTGATCATAGGTTTTGAAATTCTCATAAATCCCACCAATATTAGAACTTACATGACCCATGTAGCGGTTGAATTGACCGAGAACTTGTTCGTATAAATCACCTAACTCGTCAAAGTCTTTGCCATCTTTAGCGGTCCACTGAATGAGGTTAGGGATGATTCGTTTTAGGTTCTTAATTCCATATTCACTCGCTTTCATAGCGTCATCCCCCAAATCTTCAGTTTGTGAACTTGGATCAATGACACCGAATTGTTGTTGACCAAAACGATACAATGGATCGCCTGCATGCGCTAAAATCCACTCATCTAAGGTTGCTTTCTCATCAGTTGCAGTTGCAGCGTCTAAAATAGGACGGTAACCCCAACTGATCGAATATTTATCATAAGGACCGATATTTGGCATTAACGCAACCCCTTTATCTTCAGGTTGTGCAATATAATTGAATCGCGCATAATCCATGATAGAAGGGGCAGTACCGAATTGATCTGTGAAATTTGCGGATCTTAAGGAGTCCACCGGATAAGCAACGCTGCTGCCCATATTATGCGGTAAACCAAGTGTATGGCCAACCTCGTGTGCAGAAACAAATCGAATCAGGCGCCCCATTATTTCCTCTTTAAATTCTACACCTCGAGCATCTTCATTAATCGCTGCGGTTTGGACAAAGAACCAGTTGCGCAACAAGGTCATCACATTATGGTACCAATTGATATCAGATTCAATGATTTCACCACTACGTGGGTCACTCACATGCGGTCCGTTTGCATTTGGAATTGGAGAGGCCAAATAGCGAACAACTGAATAACGAGCATCTTCTGGACTCCATTCAGGATCTTCTTCAACCGTTGGTGGATCCATAGCAATAATTGCATTCTTAAAACCTGCCGCTTCAAAAGCAACTTGCCAATCTTCAATTCCTTGCTTTAAATATTTGCGCCATTGAACGGGTGTTGCACGATCAATATAATAAATGATTGGTTTGACAGGTTCAACCAATTCACCTGCTTTAAATTTTTCTACATCTTCTGGCTTAACTTCTAAACGCCATCTGTCCAAATAACGAACTGTTTCACTTTTTTGTCTTTCAGAGCCATAATCGGTCTGTGCTGAAGTGAACCAACCTACACGTTGATCGAAGTAGCGTCTTTGCATAGGCACTTTTGGAAGCAGAATCATAGAATTGCTAATTTCGAGTGAAATCGAACCTAAACTTTCGTTTGATGGTGGGGCGCTTGCAAAATAGGTTTTTACATGTCTCGTTTCGATATTGATAGGATAACTATTGACACGTTCGATATACGATCGTTTATCATCCAATCGACTGATCTTATAGGATTGTCTCATCCAAGATGGAAGTCCTATTGCCGCAATATCACTCGATAAAAAATCGGTTACGTCAATGACAAATGAAGTTGAATCAGGTCCAAATGCTTTGATCGGAAACATATACATGATCGGCTCAAAGTTTGAATTCACAACGGCTTCGTGCACGGGAAGAGAATCGGCAGCAACCACTTGGTGTGAAACAACGCGAAGCATAATATTATCTTCATTTCGTTGCCAACGCAATACTTGTTCATTTTGTTTTCCGCCTCCAAATCCCATTCCGGCAGCAGTTTTGGCAATACGCGTAACCATTAACATCTCACGTTCTAGGAGTGAATCTGGAATTTCGTAGAAATAGTTCTTGTCAACCTTGTGCACTTTAAAAACACCCTCATCTGTTTCCGCCTCCTTGGTTATGACTTTGCTGTAGGGTTCGATTCCTCCTTTTTTACTAGGTGGAGCAGCTTGTTCAGTTGGTGCGCCTTTTTTCTTTTTGTCTTTCTTTTGAGAGAATCCTACGTTGCTCACAGCCATCAGTACGGCAACCATGAGTATTCTAGTTATAAATTTTGATTTCATTCGGTTCAAATTTTCATAGGTAAATAGATGCTTTTCAATGTAAATACAGGTTAATAAACAACAGTTTTGTCTTGATTTATTTCATGAACTGTAATTATACGATTTTAATTGCAGAGGAGAAAAGGCAAAAAGGATAAAAGTGAAAAGTGGGGGATGAACGGTAGGTGCACTATTCGATTATTTGGTCTTTGAATAAGCTGTTTTGATCTTCTTTAGGGCGCTTTTTTGCCAATAGCATGAAGCTAGCAAAGGCGAATCCGAATAGGATTAAACAGAATGTAATTGTATTTCTGTTTTCATGTTCATATCCCATTCTAACTCCCATTGATAAGAGCGAGATGAGGCCAAAACAGCCGGTTAAAACTAAGGGTATAAATTGCAGATTGACCTTTTGAAGAATAAAAGACGTTAGTGGCGGACCTACAAACAGTTCGGCTAGGGTGATGAAAAAATAAAATCCTAGGAGATAGAAGTAGATGCTATCGACTGAAAAACTGCTGTTTGAAATAAAAGAAAGTAGGAACACTGCGATAATACCACATGCAAAACCGATCGATAAGAATATAGATGAATGAATACGTTTAAAGGTGAGATAAATAGCGAGAATACTCGCAGTAATCATCAGAAGTATAAAATTTAAGGTGGACGACCCTGTCGAGCTAAAATCCATTAATTTTTGATTCGTCATAATACGAGCCGAGCTGGCGATTAACGTGGAGAGAAATTCGTAACTCATCCAAAATAGGGCAACCGTTACACTTGCAATGATGATGAAGGTTGTCGTATAAGATTGAGATTGATGATCCGCTTTTTTTTCCTTGACTGAATCTGGTTGCACCAAAATAATCAGAATAAGGGCTAGCAACATAACTGCAGCGCAAAAATAAAAAGCAAAGGGGAAAGAGTATTCATCAGCAAGAAGAGATACGGTGAAGGCACCAATAAATGAACCAATATTAATTCCTGCATAATTGATCATTACGGCCGAATCGAGTAATTTCGATTTTTGGTAAACCTGTGATAACAATGCTAAACTATTCGTTTTAGATATCCCGGAGCCCATGACTAGTAAGAAAAAACCAATTACCAATCCGTTGGCGTCTTGGACTAAGCTAATGATAGTTGCCCCAACAAATTGGATGGCGTATCCGACAATGGTTAAGGCTCGCGGTTGATTCAGCAAGCCAATTAGACCTCCAGCAATTTGGGAAAAGAGTAAAATTGTAGCGACCCATCCGTAGATCTGAAGTGCGTCTGAAATGGGCATGTGCATAGCGCCATCTATGAGGTAAAGGATGATCACCGAGCGTGTTCCATAGTAGACTAAACGCTCTAGCATAATGGCAATATATAATGGGATAGCACTAACGGGGTGGCTGGTCATAGCAGAATCAAGTTTGGTTTATGATCGTTCTTTGAATTCCTATTCGACCAAAGATGCTAAAAATAATTCACACTTAAATCGTCAACACAAATAAGCATCTTGAATCAAGAACGTTAACCTCTTTTTTTCAATTGGTCAACTAATTCAGTTATAGGTAATGTGCTAATTGATTGATCTGAGAATTCTTTAGCTAGTTTTACGGAATGGATCGCGTCAATTTTGTGGCCCTCACCTAAAATGTTTGACAAGGCAATTTCAGCAGCAAGTTCGCAAGTCTCCGAATCAATTCGATCACAATTCGTTTGCAAAAGGGTAAGGTCAAATCGATTATCTCCCGCTTCCTTTAAAGAAAATTTCCACGGTGCTGGATCGATTTCTTGAATATCCATTTGGGCATCATAAATTTCAAAGGGGACGAGTCCAATTGACTGAATATGATCATAAAAGGTCCAATTCGAAAAATAAGGTGAATCGGCAATTATTGCCCTAGATTTTTTATACAGTTCTGAATCGTTGTTGGGAGATAAGGTAAATGTAAAATTTTGAGCTGTCGGATTGTCGAGCATCCATTTAAATCGTCCTAAATCGAGGATATGATGATCGAATTGCTCAACAATCGTTTGCGTTTTTGGATGATTGTCTCCAGTTACAACCGCTTCTATTAAGGTACGGTTGGTTTCAAACCACGCCCAAAACGCTTCTATCTTAATTGAAAAATCTGAATTTGCCATCTCATTTATTGTCCTTCAAATTTAGTCAATAAATGATTGGTTTTGGCATTTAGCTGATTCTTAAAAAATTGTGTTCCTCCAAACAGTGCGCCTTTGAATCCTAAAGCTTGTTTAGCCCAGGCATGAAGATTGAAATTGTCAATATGCTTGCAAATTTTGCCGTCTTCGAATTCAAACGTTGCGTCAATTTTATTCACCACTTTTCTTCCTGTTTGACTGAAGGTATAATGGGCTTCCCAATGCGCTTTACCCGTTTTTTCGTTTACCTCAACATCCGAAAAATCAAGTTTTAATCCGTTATCATTTTTTAATAACATGCGCCACATATTTTTAGCACGCTCGCCCCTTAAAGTGCCAAAAGCCGGGTCTGTAAAAACAATGTCATCATGATAGCAATCAACCATCCGTTCGGCATCCTTAGCTTGAAATGCCCAATAAAATTCTTCGATTAATTCTTTCATGATTGAACGTTTTTATTTTAGCGCTTTGGTACAAATTTATACTTTAAACCGACTTGAAAGGCGTTAGAAGTTCCTTTTATCGCTATTGAATTTTCATGCGGAATAGTCAAATCAGGTTGTTCATACAAGGTTACTTCTTGCTCGTAAGCTGTTATAAAGCCTAGATTAAATCTATAATCAGCAGTTAAATAGAGTGACTTTGTCAATTGAAAATCACGACTTAAATTTAAGTAGATTGATGGCATTAAATGACGCCTTGTATAAGACCTTTCCGAAACGATATAATTGACAGTGCCGTTTGATGAACCAAATGATTGTCCTCCTGAACCATTCGCTCCTTT
>JALQVX010000282.1 GCA_023263555.1 Crocinitomix sp. | reverse complement strand
ACCTTCTGCAACCAATTCAATTGCTGCGCCCGATTCACTGATTAGTGTCAAATCTTTCGCTAATTTTTTAAGCTGATCATAGACTGCGGCACCTTGTTTTCGCAATTTTTCTTTTGCTTCATTTTCAGAGAGGTCTTTCGTTAAAATCACACCTGTAAAAACCCCTGCATTGTTTGTGATTACAAGGTTATCATTCTTCAATTCAGTAGCAAAATACGACGCTTCCTCTTTACTAAGATTGAGTGTTTTTAAAGCCCCAATTTTGTCAATAAGATAAATCTTGTTTTGCGATAAAAATTTAGGATTATACTTTACTTGGATGTACATGACGTCGAATTTTTTGTAAAGTTATCAATTTTTTAGGAGACCCGCTTGTTGCTTCATTTTTACGTACAAACAATTTTCACTACATCCAAATCAATTGTTACAACCAAAACATCCCTTTTAACGTTATTTAATAGAAACAAGACATAGCTTTTTAGTATATTTGATATCCATAGATAATAGACCAATTGATTCGTAGACTTTTATATACCTTCCTTGTACTGATGATTCCATTCATTGGTTCGGCAACCCACAACCGTTCGGGGTCGATAACTTACGTTCATTTGTATGGCAATACATACGAGTTTACCGTAACCACGTGTACAAAAACCTCAAGTGAAGCCGACCGTCCAGAATTGGAGATTCGTTACGGTGATGGAACAGTTGACACCTTGTCTCGTTCAAGTATAGATGCCATTCCAGCCTATGATGTTCAAAAAAACATTTACATTGGCGTACATACCTTTACTGGTCCAGATTCTTATATTATCGAGGTGGAAGATCCAAATCGTAATTCTGAAGTATTAAACATCACCAATTCAGTTGACAAGGTGTTTTGTATCCAAACAGAACTTATCATTTCGCCTTTCATGGGTGCCCCAAATAATTCACTCATTATTGATGATTGTCCTTGCCCAGAATTTGCCTGTGTAAATGAGATATATTGTTTTAACCTGGCCGCTTATGATCCGGATGGAGACAGTTTGAGTTATTCCTTGGTTCCTTGTCGCGGTGTTGATTGCCTAGAAATGAGTATTCCTGCAATTTATCGTTATCCGAATGAAGTTGGCGGTGGAGTCATTGAAATTGATCCTGTTACAGGAACTATGTGTTGGGATTCTCCTCTCATCCAAGGAACCTACAATATTGCCATTAAAATATCTGAGTACCGCAATGGATTTTATGTCGGATCGGTATTACAAGATATGCAATTTGAAGTGACGACATGTGCACACACACCTCCTACAATTGAAGAAATAGCGGATACATGTATCTTTGCAGGTACCTCATTAGACATACCAATCATAGGAACAGATGCGGCCTATGATGTAAGTGTGTATGCAACCGGATTAGTCTTCCATTTGGATGATAATCCTGCTGTATTTATCGATAGCACTGGACCAGAAATAGCGACGGGGCGTTTTTTGTGGGATCCAACATGTGCAGAAGCTTCAAACGATTATTATATCATAACCACGCGCGCGGAGAATCATCACCCGGAAATTCAATTAACGGCATTAAGCAGTTTCAAAATTAAAGTAAACATTCCACCCGTTGAAAATTTAACGGCAGAGCCTGCAGGAAATACAATGCTTTTAGACTGGGATCCTTCGCCCTGTGACGGCATTTCCTACTATAACATCTACCGTTCTACAGATAGCACTGAATCCACAGAGTCATGTTGCGAACTTGGAACGGCGACGGCTATGGGCTATGTCTTAATTGGTACTTCTACTGAAACCAGCTATACCGATACGAACCCTCTAATCGTGGGTAATGATTATTGCTACCTCATTACAGCGGTTAACGCAAATGGGGTAGAAAGTTGTATTTCTGAACAGATTTGCCAACATTTAAACTTTGAGATACCCGTTCTCACGCACGTTTCCATTTCTTTTACGGATGAAGCGATTGGCGAAGATTCTGTTTATTGGTCGTATCCGAAAGAATTAAACGAAATTCTCTATCCTGGTCCATATCATTATCAATTGTATCGTAAAGCTGTACTAGGAGCGGGGGCAGATGCATTAATTTATACGAGTCCCGATCAAACAAGTATTCTTAATCCAGATACTGTATACTATGATGCTGCATTAAATACTGAAAATTTAGCATACACCTATAGAGTAGAACTTTTCAGCGACGGACTGCGCGTAGGAAGTTCGCTGAGCGCTTCCTCGATCTATGTTGAATTGATACCAAATGACAATGAATTGTTTTTAACATGGGAAGAATCTATTCCGTGGACGAACACCTCCTATGAGATCTACAAAGAAAACCCAACGGGAAGCGGTTTATTTGGCTTAATTGCAACTACTTCGGAAATCGGATATACGGATACAGGATTGGTGAATGGCGCCACTTATTGTTATAAAGTGAAAACAATTGGTGGATACACATCAGAGGGAATTGTTAATCCAATTGAAAATTGGTCACAAGTGGCTTGTGGCGTTCCAATTGATTTAACACCGCCCTGCGCACCAACTTTATTTATTGATGGTGATTGTACACTCGAGGAAACGTATTTAAATTGGACAAATCCGAATAATTTATGTGCAGATGATGTAACGCGTTATAACTTGTATTATGGGCAATTTTTAGGGGATAGTTTAGTCTTTTTAACGCAGTTCAGTAGTGATTCGGATACGTCCTTTGTTCATAAGGATAGGGGAACTATAGCTGGTTGTTATTACATTACTGCCTTGGACTCGATTCAATATAACAATGAAAGTTTACCGTCGAATATTGTTTGTATTGACAATTGTGATGGCTACTATGAATTGCCGAATATTTTCACGCCGAATGGAGATGGTTTGAATGATTTATTTCATCCATTATTGCCATTTAAATTTGTTGAGAGTATAGCAATCAATATTGTTAATGTTTGGGGCGTTACCGTTTTTTCAACAGCAGATCCTTTTATTTATTGGGATGGGACAGATCAACTAAGTGGCAAACCGTGTACGGATGGTGTTTATTTCTATTCGATAATTGTAAATGAGATTAAGCTTGAAGGACTCGTTCCTCGATCCTTACAAGGCAATATTCAACTTGTTAGAGGGCAATAGAGTATCCAATTGAACAAAACCACTAACTATTCGTTTATGCTTTACGGATAAAGTCACTACTTTTGTAGTGACTGAATAAAAGACAACCATGTTTACAGGAATCATAGAAACACTTGCCAGCGTTGAGCGGATAGAAAAAGAAGGAACAAACGTTCACTTTACGTTCTCATGTAATTTTACAAATGAGTTAAAAATTGACCAAAGTGTGGCCCACAATGGAACCTGTTTAACCGTAATTGCAATTGAAGGCAATAATTACACCTTAACTGCAATTGAGGAAACACTGATTCGAACAAATTTAGGATTGCTTGAAGTAGGAGACGTCGTAAATCTAGAACGTTGCACGAAAGTTGGATCAAGGTTAGACGGCCATATTGTACAAGGCCACGTAGACACAGTTGGAACATGTGTGGATATCATTGAAATGGATGGAAGTACCGAATTTGTTTTTGAGTACGACTATGACGACGTGACGGTATCCAAAGGTTCTGTAACGATTAACGGCGTAAGTTTGACCGTCGTTCAATCAGAAGATAAATTATTTTCAGTTCATATTATTCCTTATACCATTGAGCATACTAATTTTCACACCTTAAAAAAGGGGAGTAAAGTAAATTTAGAGTTTGATATTATTGGCAAGTATGTTCGTAAGATGATGAACCACTCATAAGAGTCAACATTCAATTCGTGAGCGCTTCACCACAGTCTTGCATTAAATTAGAGTTTCACTACGATTGAAACTTGAATGCCATTATAAAAATCATCTGCAGTTTCGCTATCAGTGAGCGATTGTAAACCGCGAATATAACGCAGACCAAGTCCAACATTATCGGAAAAATTATATTCGGTACAAACAGCCATTCCCAGCTCAAATTTACGTTTGAAAGTCATTGCATCTTTTCCAGAAACTTTAATATCCGTTACAACATTTCCATTCACATAACTTCTAGACCTTACACTATTACTTAGTAAAAATGAAAACTGTGGCCCTGCATAAAACGAGAGTTTATCATTTACTTTATAGTTATAGAGTATTGGTAATGCTAAATAAAACGGCATTGAATGCGATTCGTACGAAGTGGTCACCCCAAAAAGAGTTGTTTCATAATCGTTTTGAATGGCGCGATTACTTACCAATAATTCAGCTCGTAAATTAAACGCATTGGAAAACCCAGCATTGAAGATACCTCCAACATGAAAACCAAATCCATCTGCTGAAGTCCCGCCAGCTGAATAATAGGAATAAGTCCCGCCAGCTTTAACGCCAAAAGACAAGTCCTGCCCATAACCAATTGAAATATTCAGTAATAGAGCTGCAGCTCCAATTAAAAACTTTCTCATCTATATATTTTTAAGATGCAAGAATTAATTAAGGTAAAACCGACGGATACAAAAAATCCCCTTACCAACGCCGTTAGTAATGGGATTAAATTATCTTTTTTAAAACGAATTATCCGTTTAATGCCTCAGCACCACCAACGATTTCAAGGATCTCGTTTGTAATCGCTGCTTGACGCGCTTTGTTATATTCTAACTTCAACCGTTTATTCAAATCGGAAGCGTTATCCGTTGCTTTATGCATTGCTGTCATACGTGCGCCGTGCTCACCAGCATAAGACTCAAGCAGAATACTATACAATTGTGTTTTTAGTGTTTTTGGCAATAACTCAGCAACAATCTCTTCTTTCGTTGGTTCAAAAATGTAATCCATTTCTGCAGCTGCCTCCTCTTTTACCTCTTGAACAACAGGTAGTAGTTGACTTGTTTTAACGATTTGAGTTGCCACGTTTACAGAATGATTATAAATGATTACCACTTTATCAATTTGTTTAGCAGCATAGGCTTCCATCAACTTTTCGGCGATTGGAGCAGCATTTGCATAAGACAACTCATTCCATAAGTTATCTAAATTCGTTGGCAAGTATTCAGCAGTAGCAAACATTGGTGACTTCTTAAAGGCATCCGTTGCTTTTTTACCCATTGGTACAATAGAAACATTCATTCCTTTGTATTCTTCATTTGCCAAACGAATAGTTTCTTTCAAAATATAGTTATTGAAACCACCACAAAGACCTCGGTTTGAAGTAATAGGCATTAAGACAATATTTTTCACCTCTCGATCAGAAGCGTAAACATTTTCCGTCCCATCAAGCGCTGAAGATAATCCAGAAAGGATTTCTTGCAATTTTTGAGAGTAAGGCATCATTTTCGTCACAGCATCTTGCGCTCGTTTAAGCTTAGCTGCAGAAACCATCTTCATAGCAGAAGTAATCTGCATAGTTGATGATACCGAAGTGATCCTATTTCTAATTTCTTTTAAGTTAGCCATTCGCTTTGATTTTCAATTAAAGACCAATTTCGAATTCACCAAGTGAACCAAAAAGAACAAAGTCTATCCTAATCGACGACTTTGTTCCTTGGACTTTTATCTTTTAATCTATATTAATATTTAGAAGCCAATTCGTTTGCTACTTTATCTAAAACTGCCGTTAATTCGTCAGTATATTTTCCAGCAGCAAGCTGACTCATCACATCTTTATGGTTTGCATTAAGATAGTTGATGTATTCTTTTTCAAACGCTTTAACTTGGTTAACAGGAACATTTCCTAGAAGACCTTTAGATCCAGCGTAAATGATTGCGATTTGATTTTCAACACGGAAAGGATCCCCTTCGTTTTGTTTCAAAATCTCAACGTTTCTAATTCCTTTATCTAATACTGATTTAGTAGCAGCATCTAGATCCGAACCGAATTTAGCAAAAGCTTCTAGCTCACGGTATTGCGCTTGATCCAACTTCAAGGTACCAGATACCTTTTTCATTGATTTAATTTGCGCATTACCACCAACACGAGATACAGAAATACCTACGTTGATCGCTGGACGAACACCTGCGTTAAACAAGTTAGACTCCAAGAAGATCTGACCATCCGTAATTGAAATTACGTTTGTTGGAATATAAGCAGAAACGTCACCCGCTTGTGTTTCGATAATTGGAAGAGCGGTTAACGAACCACCGCCTTTAATTTTACCTTTTAACGAAGCTGGAACATCATTCATTTGACTTGCAATTGTATCATCAGCGATAACTTTTGCAGCACGCTCTAATAATCTTGAGTGCAAATAAAATACATCTCCAGGATAAGCCTCACGTCCCGGTGGTCTTCTTAACAATAAAGAAACCTCACGGTAAGCCACAGCTTGTTTAGACAAATCATCAAATACAATTAAAGCAGGACGACCTGTATCTCTGAAATACTCACCAATTGCAGCACCTGCAAATGGAGCATAGAATTGTAATGGAGCAGCATCAGAAGCATTTGCCGCAACAATAGTTGTATACGCCATTGCACCAGCAGCCTCTAATTTAGCAACCAAACCAGCAACCGTAGATGCTTTTTGACCAATTGCTACATAGATACAGTAAACAGGTTCACCTTTATCGTAAAATTCTTTTTGGTTAATAATGGTGTCGATACAAACAGTTGTTTTACCTGTTTGACGGTCACCAATGACTAACTCACGTTGACCTCTACCAACAGGGATCATGGCATCAATTGCCTTAATACCAGTTTGAAGTGGTTCAGTTACCGGTTGACGGAAGATAACACCTGGCGCTTTACGCTCAAGTGGCATTTCGAATGTTTCACCTTCGATTGCACCTTTACCATCAATTGGAAGTCCTAGTGTGTTTACAACACGACCAACGATTCCTTCACCTACTTGAATAGAAGCAATTAAACGTAAACGTTTAACTGTATCGCCTTCTTTAATGTCATTACCTTTTCCAAGCAATACCGCTCCAACGTTGTCTTCTTCCAGGTTAAGAACGATTGCTCGTAAACCTGATTTGAATTCAATCATCTCACCGTACTGAACGCTAGATAATCCATAAATACGCGCAATACCATCTCCTACTTGTAGGACGGTTCCAACTTCTTCTAATTCTGCTTCCGATTTAAATCCTGAGAGTTGCTCTCTGAGGATAGCGGAAACTTCTGCTGGTTTTACATCTGCCATTTTATTCTAGATTTTAGATGTTAGACGAAGGATTCGAGACTTTTTCTTTTCTCCTTGATCTATCACTTAATTTAATTTATAGTGTAAATTCTTATTTTCTACTCAATGCTTTCAACAAGCATTAGTTTAATAAAATATTTTTCAAATTTGATAACTGACTTGCAATTGATGCGTCAATTTGTTGATCGTCGATACGAACAATAAATCCTCCGATTAATGCCGGATCAATTTTTTCAGTTAACTCGATTGTTCCTTCGAAATTAGCTTTAATTTTTGCTTCAATCGTTGCGCGCGTCTTGTCGTCTAACTTTGTTGCTGAAATCACAGTCACATCCATGATGTTTTTTGATTTCTTATAAAGGTTGATAAATGCGTCAGCAATTTGACGTAAGATATCTTCGCGTGAATTTTTCAAAATTAAATTCATGAAATCAAGCGAAATCTTTTCAATTTTCGATTCGAAGATTGCACTGAAAATTTCAGTTTTCTTTTTTGAATCAACAATTGGACTGCTTAATAATGTCGCAAATTCCTTAGACTCTTTGCACACAGTAGACAATTGCATCATATCAGCCTTTACCTTATCAAGTGAGTTTTGCTCCGTTGAAAGATCTAATAATGCTTGCGCATATCTGTATGCTACTCTTGATACACTCATCTTCTTAGTTTAAGCTAATGTCATTAGCGATTTGTTCTGCCAATGCTTTTTGTTTATCGTCTGAAGCTAATTCACCACGAATGATTTTCTCTGCGATTTCCAAAGACAAAGAAGCCACTTGCGTTTTCAATTCAGTGATTGCCGCAGCTTTCTCAGCATTGATAATTTTTTGTGCCTCAGCAACCAATTTTTGTTGTTGAGCTTTACCCTCTTCTCTTGATTCCTCTACTAATTTCTTAGCAGTCTCCGTCGCATCTTTGATCATTTTGTCACGTTCAACACGTGCTTCTTTCAACAAATCCTGATTTTGAGCTTGCATAGCCGCCATTTCAGCTTTCGTTTTTTCAGCCAATTCGATTGCATCCTTAATGCTTTGTTCACGGTCGTTAACCGCAGTTAACATAGGTTTCCAAGCAAATTTTTTCAACATGAAAAGAAGGATAAGGAAAACCAAACCTCCCCAAAATAACTGACCTACTGCTGGTGTAATTAAATCCATTTTTTAAATCTTTATTGTTGTAATTAAATAGTTAAAGAGAGGAAACCAGGCAATCCCTGATTTCCTCATCTTAATTTTCTAACCTTGTAAGAAAGCTACAACGATACCGAAAAGGGCTGCACCCTCTACTAATGCCGCTGCAATAATCATTACAGTTTGAATTTTGCTTGCAAGCTCTGGCTGTCTAGCCATAGCTTCTAAAGCTGATCCACCAATTCTACCGATACCGATTCCGGCTCCGATTACTGCTAAACCTGCTCCAATTGCTGCGATTCCTGTTCCCATGTTACTCTATATTTAATTAAACATTTACAAATTAATGGTGAGCGCTTTCAACAGCTGACCCCACGTACATTGCTGCAAGCATAGTAAAGATATACGCTTGAAGGAATGCAACTAACAACTCTAAGGTTGAGATAAACAATGTCATAGGAACAGATAAACCTGCCCATGCCAAACTTTTATTTACGAAAATGATTGAGATCAAAGAAACCACGATAATGTGACCTGCGGTGATGTTTGCAAACAAACGAATAAGTAGTGCAACTGGCTTAATGAAAATACCTGCAACTTCAATCGGCACTAAAATAAGGTATAATGGTAATTTACCATACCAAGGTAATGAATGACCTAGTGGATCAAAAATATGCAACCAATATGTTTTCTTTGAATTCATCATTTGAATCACGAACGTGATTGTAGCTAACAATAAAGTAATCGAAATACTACCTGTCATGTTTGGATTTGATAAGAAAGGTATCAATCCCAATAAGTTTCCAAAGAAAATAAAGAAGAACAAGGTTAGTAAATACGGTGTAAAGCGCTTGTATTTATCTCCTTCTATATTTTCTTTTGCGATATCCTGAACGAAGACAACACCTGGTTCAGTCCATTTTGCAATTCCTGATGGAGCTACTGGCTTTCCACCTTTGTATTTTTTAGCAGCAGAAATAAACACGAACATTAGCACACCCGCAACGATAAACAAGGCTACAACATTTTTCGTAATCGAAAAGTCCATTGTCACTTTGTGCGCATTGTAAGGATGATGATCACCGTCAAAACCACTTACTTCTGTTTGGCCTGCTTCTAATTGATAAATTTTGTCGTGAACTTTAACGAAATTCATGTCGTTTTTTGAAACGACGTGATGCCCTTCGTCATCATGATGAAATTCAGAAGACATAAAAGTAACTAAACCGTTATCCGTCCAAAGAATGATTGGCAAAGGAATTGTAAACCCGTCAGTTAAATGAATTTCGTGGTTATCTAAGGCGTGATGAATAGCATGCTCGGCAGCACTAAATTCCTTTTCAACTTTTTCCTCAATAGCATGAGGATCGTGATCATTTGCGTTCGCAAGATTAGTCACCGCGAGCAACAAACCAAAAAAGATAATTCTAACGTAATTTTTCATGTCTAAAATGATTCAAACAGAACCTGCCTTTAAAATTTGCGACAAAGGTATTTATAAAAAAGTAAAGGAGAAACAAATTTTAACTGATTTTTCAGTTTTTTTCGATTTTAGAAGTCGAATTGTTTAGCATCTGAATTAAAATGCGGATTTCGAGGAAGAGGAAAATAAAGAAGATGACAAAAAATTGATGTAGAAAAGGGTAAGTGATTTCATTTTTTGGAAAAAGCCATTGACTAAGGAAAACTAATGTGCCCAACATTTTAACCGAAGTAAAGAGCATATAAGAATTTACCACAGAGGTTTCATCCTTTAGGTATCGGCGATAAATCAGTATAAATCCGATTAAAGTAACAGGAAAAAGAAAGGCGTAGATTGTCCAAGGTTTTGTCAATTGGTATATTTCTGGTAAAACCTTAAAGACAAGAAGCAAATGGGCAAATGCGATAAATGCTATAAATAAGGTAAAAGAAAGTAATTGGCTTCGTAAGAAGGAATTATTCGTCATCTGATAATTTTTGAGCTTCTCGAATAAAGATGAACAAAGAAACACCGAGACCTAAAAGTGTTAAAATGATTGTCCAGATTTTGGTTTCACTACCGAGATAATTATCCAAAGCAGACCCTCCCCATGCACCTCCGCCAATAGCAACAGCCATTTGAATGGCCATACCTGAAAATTTCAAGAGTGCATTTTTCTTTTGATTGGCCACTTTCTATAAATTACGTGATAATAACAGTCGGTTTAATAGACTATTTCAGAATCCACCTTATTTGTTTCTTTAGTTGAAGCAATTAATGGTACCTCTTGTTTTTCAATATAATTACACACTCCACTAAATGAGCAACCTACTTCCATGCCGATTTGGTTGGTGGTAATCGTTCCAGTAATCACAGCAGTTGATTTAATATTCAACAATCCGTCTACAACTAAGTTTCCTTCGAACTTTCCTTCGATATCGGCATTAGAACATTTTACCTCCCCTTCAATTTTTCCTGTTGGTCCGATCACTAATTTACCTAAGGTATCTAAAGAACCAACTAAGACTCCGTCTATACGGAAATTACTATCGCCTTTAATATCTCCTTTAATATATGTCCCCTCAACAATCCGATTTAATTTATCGGGAGAATTTGTTGTGTCTACTTTTCCGTTGCCTCCTTTAAACATATTTTTAAAATTTGATGTTCAACAAATGTACAAAAAAAGGTTTGAGAGAAAAAGCAAGTTATTATTCGTGCAGTAAATTAATGTGATTCGTTAGACCCTAACGTGAATTTATTAGGTTTTACGTTCCAATTTCACCAATTCGATTCTTGAATCAGAGACTTCAAGAACTGTTACGATTAATTTTTCCGTTTCAAAAGACTGATCTTTTTTGGGGATTTCTTCCAATTCAGAAAAAATGAATCCAGCTAACGTTTCGTATTGATCACTAATTTGAATAGGTAATTCATGGTGATGCACTAGGTGATCAATTTCTGTTCTACCTGAAAAGAGAAAGGTATTCTCGTCTAATTGTTTGTCAATAGTTACTGCGCGATCATGTTCATCTTGAATCTCGCCGAAAATCTCTTCGATAATATCCTCTACTGTTATAACCCCCGAAGTGCCACCAAATTCATCCACAACAACGACAATATTTCGTTTCGTTTTTGAAAACTGTTCGAGCAACTCTTTTGCCATGATTGCCTCTGGAACGACGCCGATAGGCATCATTGCATTTTTGATGAATTCGGGTTTACTAAAAAGCTCGTAGGCATGCACATACCCTATAATATTATCGATACTATCGCGATAAATGAGGATTTTAGACAAGCCTGTATCTATAAACTTTTGTTTCAGCACTGTGATTTCATCTTCAATATTGCATGCCACCAGATCTGTTCGGGGTACCATACAGTCTCTTGCCTTTATTTTTGGGAATTCGAGCGCGTTATTCAAAATTTGGATTTCGTTATCCATATGAGCATCTTCTTCGATACGATCACTTAAATCACGTACATAATGATCCAAATCAACCTTTGTAAACACTTGCTGCGAATCTTTAATATCCGATTTCATAATTCTCAAAAATAAATTTGAGAAGCCCATGACAATTAAGGTTGGAATATAAAACACCCAGTAAACGATCAATAAAGGGATGGCACCAACCGACAAGATTCCATTGGGATTAATTCGAAAAACTGCTTTAGGCAAAAATTCAGCAGTGACCAAGACTATGAGTGTCGAAATAACAGTCTGCAAGACTAAAATCACGGCATTATTTCCTTCTCCAACCAATGAAGAAAGGGGTGGGTCGAGTAAAATAGCCATGTAAATTCCATACACTACCAAAGAAACATTGTTACCAAGGAGCATGGCACTAATAAAATTGGCTGTATTTTTTACAAAGTAGGCTAAGATTCGCCCTGAAGCTGTACCCCGATTTTTGTCGAGTTCAATTTTAAGACGATTGGCTGAAACGAAAGCGATTTCCATTCCGGAAAAAAAAGCGGAGCAGAGCAATGTAATTCCTATGACGACCAGCAAGGTCTGGGGTTCGGGGTCCATTTAATAGTTTAAATCTAACGAATATAATGAATTAATCTAATTTCCTTTGTTTTTCAAAACTGATTCATCTGAAAATCAACACCTACAAGTTACTATAAGTTTCGTTAATTTACAAGCATTAATTCTTGCTTTACTAAACAAACCAGGGCGTAAAGATAGTTTACTTTTTTTCTTCTACCAGATCAAAACCAATATCATTTCGATAATAGGCTTTATCAAAATTGATTTTTTGGACGTTATCGTAAGAAGTGCGTAGCGCGGCAGACATGTTTTTACCGTAAGAAGTAACAGCTAAGACCCTTCCACCTGCGGAAAGAATAGTTGGTCCATCTTTTTTCGTTCCAGCATGAAAAACAATAGAATCATGAATACCGTTCAACCCTGTAATGGTTTTTTCTTTTTCGTACGCATCAGGATATCCTCCTGAAACCATCATCACTGTTGCCGCTGTTCGGTCATCAAATTCAACGTCACGCTCTGACAAGGTTCGCGTTGCAACACCTTCAAATAATTCTAAGATGTCTGACTTTAAGCGAGGAATGACCACTTCAGTTTCAGGGTCACCCATTCGACAATTATATTCAATCACAAAAGGATCATTTTTTACATTGATAATGCCAAAGAAAATAAATCCTTGATAATCAATATTATCCTTATGCAAGCCTTTAATCGTTGGGATAATAACTTGGTTTTCGATCTTATCCATAAACGCTTGATCTGCAAAGGGGACGGGAGAAATAGCACCCATACCACCGGTATTTAGACCTGTATCGCCTTCACCAATTCGTTTGTAATCCTTTGCTTCCGGCAGTTTTTTATACGATCTACCGTCCGTCACAACAAAGACAGACAATTCAATTCCGTCTAAAAACTCTTCGATCACAACGCTTGAAGAAGCTTCCCCAAATTTTGCATCTGCAAGCATGCTCGAAAGTTCAGCCTTCGCTTCTTCCAAGTCTTTGAGGATCACAACTCCTTTGCCAGCAGCAAGTCCGTCCGCTTTTAGAACATATGGTGGTTTGAGTGATTTTAAAAAAGTATACCCTTCTTCGAGCGTATCTTTAGTGAATGTTTGATAACGTGCAGTTGGAATATTATGACGCTTCATAAAGCGCTTCGAAAAATCTTTACTTCCTTCTAGTTGTGCAGCTTCTTTGTTTGGACCGATAATCGCGATATGTTTGATCTCTTCTGTCGCTAAAAAATAATCATGAATACCTAAAACTAGAGGCAATTCTGGCCCTACCATGACTGTATCAATTTTTTCTTTAAGGCAAAATTCTTTAATACCTTCAAAATCATCTACTGCCAGGTCAACGTTCGTTCCTTCTTGCGCTGTGCCTGCATTTCCAGGGGCTATAAAGAGCTTGTCGATTTGAGAACTTTGTGCAATTTTCCATGCAAAAGCATGCTCTCTACCACCTGATCCTAATATCAATACATTCATTCTAAAATCTTTTTTGCAAAGTTAGGGATTGAGACGGGTAAACGTGGAGAATCTTTTCAACAATTGGATTTATTTTTGAAAAAGAGTCATTCGTGGATGAATAAATCGATTCGCACAAGATCTAACTATACTGCATTCTTAAATTAAATCTAGGCGAACGATCTTTGTTTTATTGAAGAAAAATCACCTTTATTCAGGACTTAGGAATTCCCAATCTTTGATTGGTTCAAAACGTTTCCACGATTCTTTAACCGACGGATGTGTTAAGACAGTTGCTACATCTACCTCAGGCAAATGCTCTTCACCCAGTCCATTTTTAACAAAAATCAAATTAAACCCAAGATCATTCGCTCCCACTAAGCGATAGCCTTTCTTTTTTGCCATCTTAACCATGGCAATGGGGGATGCACCGTGATAAACAGGATGTTTTCCAGGAAAGAAATAATTCGGATCATAAGGAACGACGATATCTTTCATTCCAAATTCGACATGCGTTTCAATAATAACAACGTTTGGAGAAACGGCTTCTAAGGCTTTCCAAACCCAATAATCATTCCCGTCAATATCAATAGAAAGAACATCAATATCGCCTTTTAAGCCAGCTTCCGTGACCAATTCGTTAATGTTTTCAGCTGTGACTTTTGTACATTTAAACGTTGGCGGATACATCCAAGGATGTGGATATTTACTGTAAAAACGTCTTCCTCTCTTAACACTTGTTGGGTTACCGTCCAAAAAAAGACCGTGGTAGCCAAAATTGAGCACCAAATTCGCGCAATTGCTATTGATACCGTCATCAGAACCGATCTCTACAAATGTTTTATTTTGCATACCTATTGCAGCCAAGATCAACAAAATTTTACCGTCTTCTTCATATTGAGAAAAAACGCGAAACCCAGCATCTTTCAATGGCGGTAATTCATTTTTAGAGGCCCAACGCAAATATTTCACGAAAAGCTGCCGTTGCCCAATCTGAACAGCCGGTGAAAATCGATCTCTAACCTTCAAGATATAAAATCTACTTTTCAAAAAATCTTTAAAACTTCCCATACTTTTCTATTCTTTCAACAGCCAATCCACTTCTTTCTCCCAATTCGATTTGATATCAATTAGCGCTGCATTATAAATCATCCTTTCAGGCATTCTCCGTTCCATCAAGGATCCGGTTGTCCATTCCCCATCACCATTCTCATCTAAAATCAATCTTACCTTATAATTACCTGGTGGTAGGTCTTCAAAAGTAAGTTGATTATTGAAATTCTGCTGCGCTATGACCTCATTTTTTGTGTTTAACAGCTGGACTAGGACGGGTGTATTAAAAGTAGAATCGATATTAAGCATCAATGTTCCGTAATAATCCTGTTTCAGAAACTCAATTGAAATCCATTCATTTGCTGGATTTGATGTTCCGTAAAAGGATTGTACAGCGCCAGAATCAATTTTGATTAATGCTGTCGATTGGTCAATTTGGTCACATAAAATTGTTCGGCAATTTTCAATCGTATAGCTTGCCTTTTCGAGCTCGACTGAATCTTTCGTGAAACAATGAAATCCATTTAGAGCAATAGTCCCAATGGGTTCAGAATAGCGAATGCGGAGACTATCTTTTGGTAATAGTTTCTTCGCCTCAAGATTTGTGATAAACGAAACAGCAGAAATTGATTTCCCTGAACCTGAAGGTGTACCTTTGTAAAAAGGTCGAATTGTATCAACACGTTGATTGAACACCGTTATAAATTCCATTTTCGGTGTCGGATTTTCTCTTAACCAAAAAACAAGTGAATCTTGACGACCCGTTCTTTCTTGAATCAGTTCAACACTTGACCTTACAGAAAAGTCATTAACCGATTGATTGAAAATGAATGTCACCTTTCCAGGATACTCAAATTTGGAACGGATCATTTTAACGACAGCTGAACGCTCCTCAAATGCCAACAAACTTATATTTTGAGTAGAATCATTAATACCTACAAACCCTTCAGGCATGAAAGCAAGATCTTCATTGGGATCTAAATGTAAATTTTTATTGTCATCCTTAATGGCGTAAATGAGATAATCACCACCCTTTAAATAATTGAGGTTAAAATTACCTCCACTATTCGTTTGCGTAATGTAAACAGGCATATCCAAAAAGGGAATTGAATCGATTGGAGTAGATGTGTTCTTCGAAAAAAGACCTATTAAATAGCCTTCGACAGGCTTGTTTGTAAACGCATCCCTTACCGATCCATTTAGCGTTAGAGAATCAATATAATCGCCTGTTGAGAACACATATTGAAAGATCGAATCATTTTTTTCGGTGATATCCGTAATCGCGTGATTAAAACTGATCGTATACGTTGTATTGGATGTCAATGTATCGGCAAAATCGATTATTAATTTCTTGTTCTTAACTGTATAAGTTGGCTTAGTAGCAAGTTGCGGTGTAATTAAGATGTTATCGCTTGGTTTATTCAGTGCGATATATTCTGAAAATTTGAGTTCAATTCGATTTCCTCGAAAATTAGTTTGACCGTTGATGGGATAAGTTCCGACACTATCTATACGCGGCGCATATTTATCCTTTTCACCTCCTTGAAGCGGATTGATTTGGGCGCAAGACGTTAGCCATATGGCTAGCGACAAGACCAAAAGTTTGGCTGACCACTTCAATTGTTTACTCCTCATAAGCCTGCAATGATTTCCGCAATTTGTTCAAGATATTTTTGATCAACGTGATCAAAATCAGCTAATACATCACTATCAACATCTAAGACAGAACGAACAATCCCTTCTTTTATTATTGGAACAACAATTTCAGATTTGCTAGCAGAACTGCATGCAATATGCCCTGGAAACAACTCTACATTCGGCACCAATTGCGTCGTTTTGGATTGCCAAGCTGTTCCACAAACACCTCTACCCATTGCGATTCGGGAGCAAGCAATATCTCCTTGAAAGGGTCCTAAAACTAATTCATCTTCCTTTACAAAATAAAAGCCCACCCAAAAAAAACCAAACGTTTGACGGAGTGCCGCCGCTACATTAGCACAATTGGCCACCAAATCGACCTCATCCGATACTAAACTTTTCAATTGAGGTATCAGTGTCAGATAGCGTTCTTCTTTAGAACCGTGATTATGAATTAATTCTTCAGCCATTGAATAAATTTGCTCAAAAATAGCCTTTTTGCATAGAATAAGATGCTACATACCTTAAAATTAGGTCGACTTTCAATCATCTGAAGTGCAGAACAAATCAGAAGAAATGCCATCAGCAATAAAACGACCCTTTGGTGTAAGTGTGACAACCTCGTTCTTAACCATTAGGTCGCCTTCTTTTATATACGCCATCAATACAGGCTTCATATCATGAGTCATTTGCGAAGAAATTGCGGCTAACTCAACGAGATCAACACCCCATTTAGTGCGGAGACGCGTTAAAATATAATCGTTAAAACGATCTTGAACACTGAGTTTTTCAACTTCATAACAATCTAGCCCTTTTTCAATCGCCTTTTGATATTGGGTATTATTGGAAATATTCCATCCTCTTTCTTCGCCATTGTATGAATGCGCAGAAGGTCCAATTCCTAAATAGTGCTCGCCCAACCAGTAGGCTGAATTATGTCTAGAAATATATCCTTGTTTCGCAAAATTGGAAATTTCATATTGTTCCATGCCCAACTGGTCCGTATAATCAATGAGAAACTGAAATTGTTTGATACTTTCTTCATCAGCAAATGGTTTGATTATCCCTTTTTTCTTCCAATGGCCAAAGACTGTGTTTTCCTCAATCGTCAAACAGTAGGCAGACAGGTGGGGCACATTTAGTTGATCCATGCGGATCAATTCCTTTTCCCATGTTTGCAGTGTGGAGCCCGGAACACCATAAATCAGGTCGATCGTCAAATTATCAAAACCTACATCTTGCGCCATTTGAACAGCGGTATTTGCTTGTTCGGCACTATGTGCACGGTTCATAAACTGAAGAAATTCATCATTAAAAGATTGTATTCCAATACTCAAGCGATTAATACCCAAGGCTCGGTACCCTTTCAATTTTTCAAGCGTAAGATCATCCGGATTACACTCTAATGTAATCTCCGCTTTGGCATCAATATGATACGTTTTGTGCATTGTATTGAGCATACTTTCGAGTAGATCGAGCTCAATCACACTCGGTGTTCCTCCTCCAAAATAAATGGTATTTACAACATGGTCACCTAAAAAATTCTTCCTGGCCAATAATTCTTGATTCATGGCGCCAATTATGTTACCACGATTTTTCAGTTGTACGGAAAAATGGAAATCACAGTAATGGCATTTGACCTTACAGAAAGGTACATGCAAATATATTCCAGCCATTGCTCCTATTTAGTTCGCGTACTCTTCAGCAGTTGGCGTTTTAAAATAAGCAGATTTCAGATCGATATATCCAATACTATTCGTTTCAAAATTACGAATAGAAGCATGCTGTAAAACCATATCCTCCGAATACCAGAGAATAATAAAAAGGCCATCATCCATTAAGATTTTCTCAGCCTCACTGAAGAAGCGATTGGCTTCGATCGGATCCTTTGAGCGCACACCGGCTTCATACATCTCATCAAATTTTGAGTTTTTATACCGTGAACTATTCAGGTAAGACGGTTCATTTTTAGACGACGGCACCACTTTTCCATATGCATTCGATAAAAACGCTTCAGCACTCGGATAATCACCGATCCAATTCGTTCGGAAAATATCCGCCGTTCCTTTTGCTTTATTTTCAAGCAATTCATTAAACTCAATCGCCTCGATATCAATATTAATATTGAGCACAGATCTTAATTGAGATTGAATTTCAGAAGCAATTAGATAATCGGTACTACCTGCTTTGAATTGCATTTCTAAAGATGGGAAATTTTTCCCTTCGGGATAACCGGCTTCTGCCAATAATTCTTTTGCTCTTTGTGGGTTATAGACATATGAAATATCCTCGATTCCTTCAAAATCGTAATCATTAAAGATTTTAGGTAGTGGAGGAGTGATACCAAATTTACCAATTTCGTAAGCCTGATTTTTCAAGATTTTTTCCACCAGTTTTTGTCTATTTATGGCGAAGTTCAGTGCCTGTCTAACCTTTTTATTCTTTAAAATTGGCGTCTCCATGTTCATCTCCAAATAGACTGTAGTCAATTCGGGCTCACTTTTAAGAATATACTTTGGAGGTTTACTATCAAAATCTCCGATACGTTCTTCCAAAACTTCTGAAATCTTTGTAATCGGAACGGAGCTTAAAAACGTCAGATGACCATCCCAAAACAAATCCATTTCTTGATCAGCATCTTCAAAATATTCAAAAACGACACTATCTAAATAAGGCAATTGATTCCCTTCTTCATCTTTTCCATAATAAGCAATATTCTTTGCCAATTTGATAAGTTCGGAACTTGAGTTCTTTGCGTCGTAAACAAAAGGACCTGTTCCAACCAATTGATAATCTGCATATTCTACAGCTTCTTTGGCAACAATGCATCCATAACCACTCGCTAATTTCTGGATAAATGCTAGACTTGGTTCAGCGAGCTTCACCTCAACCTTTTGACCATCAACTGATATGCCAGTTATTGAATCTGCCTTGCCATCATGAAATTCATTTCCTCCGACAACGGTATTTTTGAACACAGAATATGCACTATTAGTAAGCTTCGAATTATAAAACTGTTCAAAAGAGTATACAATATCTTCCGCTGTTAGCAAGCGTCCTTTGCCGTTTTCGAAACAAATATTATCGTGAAAATAAACACTGTCACGAAGGTTAAATGAGTACGTTAATCCATCCTCTGAAACTTCCCAATCGGAAGCCAAGCCGGGTTCAATCTCTAATGTTTTTGAATTGTACTTTACAAGACCTTCAAAAATTTGTAAATAAATTTGGGAATCCTCCAATTTTTGAATTTCATTGAGCTGAATGACCTTAAAATAACTTGAAATCGACATGCGGAATACGCCACCATATCGATTTTCCACAATTACATCATCAGCGGATGACTGATCATCTGCTTGTCCTCCGCAGCTCACGAGTAAAGCTAATAGGGCAAAAAAGAGAATTTTTTTTGTTCTTATCATTGTTATCTTAAAATCGCATTTTCTATGTCTCCTTCAAATATAACCGATTTTTTTAAGATAGTTAAATATCATCAGGAAAATCGATCTGTCGTATAATTAGAAAGGTTAATCGAAAAAAATAGCCGTTTTAACTTGTTTATTACAAAGGTAAACTTTATTATTGCAGTTAATTACGGACATTAATGCCTGATTTTATAATGCAACTGAAAAATAAAATATTGTTTTTGTTGGTATTTCTCGGGGGAAGTTTTGCTGCGCACGCTGACTTATCCTTAGAAGGACACTATCAAGGAAAGAACTTATACGTCCAAAACCCGGAGGACGAAGATGGATTTGGATTTTGCGTAACGAAAGCTACAGTGAATGGTGATCCGATCGTTGATGGTTTACAATCGAGCGCCTTTGAAATTGATTTTTCGCAGTTTGGACTAAAAATAGGTGACCCTGTTTTTATTGTACTTGAGCATGGTTTAGGATGTAAACCAAAGGTACTTAATCAAGAGGTTTTACTTCCGAAGAGTACATTTGAAGTAGAATCAATTTCATGTACACCTGACGGAAAACTTGTGTGGACAACAACTGGTGAATCGGGTAAGTTACCATTTGTGATTGAACAATACAGATGGAATAAATGGGTAGTAATTGGTGAAGTTGACGGAACGGGTGATGCGACAACAAACGAATACACCTTTAACGTTTCTCCACATTCGGGTGAAAATAAGGTGCGTGTTGTTCAAACAGATCATACAGGTAAAAAACGACCTTCTGACGCAGTTTCGTTTACAAATACATCTATATTAGAGCCGGAGGTAAACCCAAAAAAAGTAAGTAAATCAATCACCTTTACATCTGGGAATACACCGATTGAAACAAAGTATGAAATCTATGATGCTTATGGCAATATTGTAAAGAAAGGAGTTGGTTCAGAAGTGGATTGCTCTAATCTCAAAAAGGGGGCCTATTACATCAATTACGATAATAAAAACGAGAAATTTATTAAGACTTAACACATCTTAATTAACGCTATAAAATCCGTCCTGGCTGTGAAGCTTTGACGGATTTTTTTTATTCAACTTATGATGCGACTAGAACATATTGGAATAGCAGTTAAAAACTTAGACGATTCGAATGAATTATTTGCAGCTCTTTTTGGAGAAGCACATTATAAAGTTGAAGGAGTAGAGTCAGAAGGCGTACTCACCTCATTCTTTAAATCTGGAGGTGTTAAAATTGAACTTCTTGAAGCGAGTAATGAATCAAGTGCAATTGCGAAATTTATTGAAAAAAAGGGAGAGGGTATTCATCACCTCGCCTTTGAAGTAGATGACATAGAACACGAAATTGCGCGTTTGACAGGACTTGGTTTCACATTGATCCACACTGTACCAAAAGATGGCGCAGACAATAAGCGGATTGCCTTTTTACACCCTAAATCAACGAACAGTGTGTTGGTTGAACTATGTCAAGAGAAAAGTTAGACCTTTAATAAGATACGGAAAGTAGTACCTACTCCTATTTCTGATTTATGCACAAACACTTTTCCTTTGTGGAAATCTTCTACAATTCGTTTCACCAATGATAGACCAAGTCCCCACCCTCGTTTCTTGGTCGTGAATCCTGGTTGAAAGACTGTTTTAATTTTATTCGAAGGAATTCCTTTTCCGTTGTCTTCTATATCAATTTGAACGAGATCTTCAACTTGATGAATTCTGAATATGATTCTTCCAGAACCATCCATGGCATCAACAGCATTTTTAGCGATATTTTCGATTACCCATTCAATGAGTGATTGATTTACCATTGCTGTTATTTCTGTTTTGTCTGGATTAAATTCTAAACTAATTTTTGACGAAATACGCTTTCGTAAATAATCTATGACCCCTTCCAAAACATTTACCATATTTGCCTCCTCGAGCACGGCCTCTGATCCTATTTTAGAAAAGCGGTTGGTAACGGTATTGAGACGCTCAATATCTTTGTCAATTTCAATTGTAATGGATTGATCTACCCCTTGCGCTTCAAGCAATTGATTCCACGCCATAAGTGAAGATATAGGCGTACCCAATTGATGCGCTGTCTCTTTGGCCATCCCCACCCAAACTTGATCTTGTTCCGCCTTACGGAAGGTGCTAAAAACAAGATAAGCAATCAAAACAAATAATCCGATTATAAAAAATTGCACAAAAGGAAAATACTTCATTTGTGCAATTTCAGGCGAGTATTCGAAGAAAATGACACCTTCATTTGTGGAATTCAGTTTGACGACAATTGAATCGTTTTGGCTCGCAAGTCGTTTAATGATTTCTTCCGAATTCGTTGAGTCATATTCGTCCATGTTGGTGGCGATCACTTCTCTAGAAAATTTATCAATGAAGAGGACAGGAACGAGATTTTCATTATCGATTAATTCATTCGTAAATGCCTGATTGAGTGAATCTCTATTCCGCTCCAATTCTTCTAGTTTTAGTGTGCGATAATAGATCGAATCAAAATAAAAAATCTTTTGTTTTTCGCCATCATAAATATCCATTTCAATTGGCTCTCTTGTTTTGCTCCAAAAAGAAATGAATGACTTCAAGCTGTCCGTTCGAACCGCATTATAAACAGAATCTTGCTTTGATTTAGAGGCACCCGAATATTCGGCTTCCACAAGTTTACGGATCGTTTCATCCAAATTATCAAGATTATAGTCGGAAATAATATTTTCCTCCATGTCTGTAATGATGGTTGGAATTCTGGTGTTTTTCTTAACGATCTCAATTGCAAATGTATAGTCCTCTAGATCTTTATTGAGCTCTTCGGTCGCTAAAGACCAAATCGTAACCTTTTGTCGATCTCGCTCTTGTAATTCGGTGATCGTTGAAGACAGTTCATTGAAAGCCTTGTTAGTGAGATTGACTAATTCGGATTTACGTTTGATTGCATCTGCCCATTGTTGGACACGATCTACTTCCTTCTCCTGCACTTTTTGGACAATTTGATTTGAATACCACAAGGATGCGACAACCATCAAAATAGCGATTCCGATTAGGACTAATTTCCAACGTTGTTTTTTGTGGTATAGATTCATGGCCATGCTGATAGTAAACGCAGAAAGGTACAAATTATTCTATAAGTCTTCTTCGTATTGAACGTCTTCCTTATCCTTTTCAGCTTCTTCTTTTAATTTGTCAAAAAAGGAGGAGGAGCGTGTCTTATTTTTTGTTTTGCGCTTTGTGGTATCACTTTGCTCCTCTTCAATGTCTGTCTCATAATAAATAAACTCAACCTCTTTTGAATTGTCTGCGTTCATTTGTTTCACCGTTGAATCCTTTTGGAATAAGCCAAATTCAGTCTTCAACATGGATTTCATGTTTTGTTTTTCGAGGGTAATCGATTCTTTTAAATCGTTTTTGCGTTCATCCGAATCCAGGGAGAAAATGGGTTCATCAATCGTTCCGGACATGGTCATATAGATCACAATACCCAAACCATCATCAACCACTTTTCCAAATTCGGTATACTCCGGCTTGGATTTGAGTTGATTAAATCGGAAACTGAAATGATATTCGATTCGATTATCGAAATCATGCCAACCGAACAATTCAACGTCTAAGGCATTTGATTTGATTGTCATTTTGGGGATATTGATTCGGCGGTCTTTGATTTCGATTTGGTTTCGCAGTTCAGAGAATTTCAGGTGCATTAATTTATCCTCAAAACGATCTATATGATTATTCAACATCAATTTGAGTGCTTTATTACTACGCATATAATCGGTAATCGCCTTCATGGTTTCCAGATTATTCAATTCACCATTGATGATTCGGATATTGGACAGCGCAAAAATTTGTTCCTCCACAATTGAAAAATAAGGATTAAATAAGAGCAAGAAATCAACCTCTCCATCAACAATACCAGACAAGTGTTGATCCGTTATTGACTCTTGTTGGAAATTGTCCCACTCTGCAAAAAGGGCTTTAACATTGATCCCATTAAACTTCACCGTACCATCCACGGTATTTCCATTAGACAAACGGTTTTCTACTATTAATTTGCCTGTCACATCACCTCCTAGCGTTTTCATTGCTAATTGATTGACCGTCACTTTTCTATTCGCTAATAAAAACTGTGCTCTAATTTCTTTAAAATTATGTTTATCCCAATCGAAATTTTTGACGTGTAATTCCAAATTTAGATTAAGATCTGCCGGCAATTCAAACTGTGTTGGAGGACCTTCTTTCTCCTTATTAGATGTTCCTAAAAATTCATTTAAATCCAAATTTTCAGATTCCATTGTTGCAACCATTGCTAAATTCCCTGATCCTTCAATGTAGCCGATAAGATTCTTGAGCGCACCGTTAAAACGCAAGTCAGATTTTTTAATTTGTATGACAAAATCTTTAATGGCAGCATCCTTCTCCTTAATGACCATTTCCCCACTTATACTCTTAAATTGCATAGGGTTTCCTGTCGCTTTGAAAAAGACTTGCTTCAAATTTAATGTTCCGTTAGACGATAAAATTTGGAATTTGTCTTTGCGATATTCCGGATCAAAAAACCGAATAGAGGACCTCATATTTAACTGCACGTTTCCACCCAATTCTTCAACACCATTAAATCCAAAGAACGTGTGAAAGGCAGCCAAATCAAGGTCACCATTTGCATTAGTCGCGAGCAAAGGTTGAGCAAAATCGGTTATTTGAGCTGTTCCTTTTAAATGGCTATTTAATAATTTTAATTGGAAATTTGCTAAATCTACTTTTTCATCTCGCTCGTTATACGCATTGCAATAATTACCCAAGACATTAATGTCGTAAATCATTAATTTGCTTTTATTTTCGGTGAGCTGGGCATTTAACAGTGAGAAATCAGCTGTAATAGAAGGCATTTCAGTGCGCAAAAGTGGGCCTTCTATTTTTGCTTTAAAATTAACGATCCCGGCGCCTGTATACTGTTTTTCGTTTCCGGCCTCCTCTGGTAATATACTTTCCACCACTTGACTAACTTGGATGTTTTGACCTGTAATATCCATATTGATGGCCGCAGAATCAATCGCACCAGTAATGTTAAAGTTCATCTCATCAAGACTTAAATCTCCCTTATTAAATTGATAGGATTGATTCAGGGTGTTGATATCAAGACCTAATTCTAAGTGTGCCGATTTATCCGAAATAAGTGTCAGTGAATTACTTTTGATTCTATTGACCTTAAGATCCCCTTCAGCTTTCAATTGATATTCAGTAGCCGCAAAATCACCCGTAATTCGGGCATCCTCAATCCTTATTTTATAATCTTGATAAGTGGATTGATTATAAAGTGCAAAATCAAGTCGTTGCACCTTTAATAATTCAATTAAAAATTTAAAATTCCCATCTGATTCAATCGTATCCTCCGATTCTTTCAAAATGGCATAATTTACATCTCCGCTTTCCGTTGTTTTCAAATTAAGCTGACCATCATTGATACTGACACGCTTTACTTTATAATCTCCACTTACAACATCCAATAAGTTAAAATGAAAATACAAGTGCTCTGCAAATAATAAGGTATCATTACTGAGCGTCGTTTCAAAAGCATCTGCAATAAATATATTTTCAAACTCGATTGAAGCGTTCGGGAAATCATGAAATATCGAAACATCCATTTGGTTGACTTCGACATTTGTTTTCAAATAATGGTTGAGTTCATCTATCGCATATTGATTAATATCATCTTCGTAAATATGCAAAATGACTGTCACCACGGTGACGAAAAATAAGGACACAAAAAAGATCCAAAAGAAGATCTTTTGCAGCATTTTCCACACCCGTTTTAATTGATTCATCTCTAAATTCCTGTCCCCAGAAAATATTTGTGATTTATTTTGCGAAAGTTACACTGATCATAGCGCGAATTCACGAAGATGTTACGGTATTTTTCAACCTTCAATCGTTAGTATTATCTGTAAAACTGCTCCACAGAATCGCAGGGTTTATCTTCAGTCAAAACATAGGCACAAAAAAAGCCGCACGCTCCTTTCGGAAATGGGGCTCTCAAATTCAATTAAGTACTTAGAACGATTTGTTTAAGGCATTGATTCCTTCTTCAAGTTTGTCCTCAATTAATTCTTGGTTCTCTCCAACTACATCCTTCAAAGTATCTAAAGCCTTGTTTAACAAAGAACTTGAGTCGGCCAGTTGTTCAGTTGCTTCTTGAACGCCTTGTTGAAGTAAATTGTTCATCATATTGTTAGCACCTTCAACTTCAGATGGTGTAACTGTTTCAGCTGGCTTTTCTTCTCCACCGCATGCAGTCATAGCTAAAGTGGCACCAGCTAGTAGGATTAGTGCAAATCTTTTCATTCTATTTTGTTTTAAATTTTACCAAATGTATAAAAAACTTTAATTTTCCCCTTATAATTTCTAAACCCGATCTATTCTTACTAAATTTGGTACAACAAATATTTTTATTCATTTAAACTATACTATAATGGCTTTTGAATTACCATCATTACCATATGCGTACAACGCACTAGAACCAAATATTGACACTCAAACCATGGAAATTCACCATGGCAAGCATCACCAAGGGTACACAAACAACCTAAATGCTGCAATCGAAGGAACGGAGTTAGCTGGACAAACAATTGAATCAATTTTAGCGAATTGTATCGATACGCCAGCTGTTCGTAACAACGGTGGAGGTTTTTACAACCATAGCTTGTTTTGGGAAGTAATGTCACCAAATGGTGGCGGCGAACCTACAGGTGAATTAGCAACTGCAATTAACGCTGCTTTTGGAGATTTTGCTTCTTTTAAAGATACGTTCTCAAAGGCTGCTGCAACTCGATTTGGATCGGGATGGGCTTGGCTTTGTGT
>JALQVX010000209.1 GCA_023263555.1 Crocinitomix sp. | reverse complement strand
CATTATAGGAAAATAGCGTTAAGAGAGAGTGATTATCTAAAAGGACAGCTTATGACTACCCTTTTTGAACATCTAATTTCTCGACACGATTTAAAACTGCCAATAAAATCATTCCAACTAATGCAAGCCCACCCATAATATACCATGTAGTGGCAAAACCATAAGCACTGGCCAATTGCATGCCTGCATTGTGTCCAAATAAATGGCCTACTGAAAAGGCTATACTATAAAAGGCCATATATTGTCCTTTGTTTCCTTTTGCAGCGCGTTTCATAGCAAAGGCATTAGAGAAAGGAAAGGCAATCATTTCTCCGAATGTCGATAAGATCATTCCGATAATCAATATACCAGCCCAAGCACTGAGGTTTAAAACGACAAATCCAGCTCCGACAATAGCAAGTCCAATAAGGACCAAATGAATCAATGATAATTTGCCGTTTTCAAGGTATTTAACCAAAGGCATTTCGAGCGCAAAAATAATCAATCCATTTCCACCAAATAGCAATCCGATTTCTAATTCACTTAAGTTCCAATCTTTATCATAATAGACGGGTAACGTTGAAAGTAATTGCAAGAAAATGAACCCAAAAATCAGCATGGTGATGATAAATAACCAATACACGCCGTCTGTATAGGCTGATCGAGGATGAAGTACTTTTTCTTCTTCAACTATGGTCCTCTTTTTTGGATTGAGTATGCGTAATAGGAGGTAACCCGCTATAATACATGTGAATCCATCTACCCAAAACAATCCACCAAAACCTAATCCTGTGATGATTAATCCGCCTAATGCAGGACCAACCGAAAAACCTAAATTAATCGCTAAACGAACCAAGGTCAGTGAGCGGGTTTTATTTTCAGGTTTGCTATATGCGCCAAGTGCAACGAACATGGCTGGTCGAAAGAGATCGGCAATACTCATCAAGATGAATATACCAATGCACATACTGTAGAAATCATGTAGATATTGTAATCCAATAAATAAAAATCCTGATCCAATTAAGCTAACAACCATAACAGGGTAGGCTCCCACGCGATCCGTAAATAGTCCTCCTAACCACGATCCAACAACTGAACCCAGTCCAAATGCTGTCATGATCCATCCCACATCTGACAAGGTAAAATCCAAGTCTTTTGTTAGGTATAAAGACAAGAACGGAACAACCATTGTTCCCGCCCGATTGATCAGGGTTATTAAAGCGAGCCACCAAACTTCTTTGGAAAGCCCGCTAAATGAATTGAGGTAAAATTGGCCTAAGCGTTTCATTTTTAGTATTTGTTAGGAGCTGATCAAAAAAATCCGCGCTTTTTCTGCATAAAAAAAGCCCGGCTTAATGGCCAGGCTCTTATTTATCAATTGTTTCATTTATCAAAATTGATTACAAGTCCGACCTATGCGTTCCGTTGGAACGACATAACATTTCGAAATTCTAGTAATCATCTGTTTCATTCTTTGTTTTTTATACACGAAAAATAGTTCGTCATGCAAGTATACGATTGAAAAAGTGTTTGGGTTGGCAATAAGTGAAAAAAAAATCGTTCATCCCCTTCTTTCGCCTATCTTTGCAGACATAAACAATATAAAGCGAAGATGCATTTTCTTGAACTAAATTTACACAATACATTATTAAAGGCTATTTCTGAGGAAGGTTTTGTCAATCCAACGCCCATACAGGAAAAGGTAATTCCGCTTGTTTTAGCCGGAAAAGATGTCATTGGTTCTGCCCAAACGGGTACGGGGAAAACGGCCGCTTTTGCTTTGCCAATTCTTCAACGCATTTTGGACGGTGGAAATGTTGTCAAGCGTGGAAAACGCATCACTGCACTTGTATTGAGTCCAACGCGTGAATTGGCAGTACAAATTGATCAGACTTTTAAATCATTGCAAAAACACACGCAAATTACATCTTCTGTTGTGTATGGCGGAATGTCGATTGAACCTCAAAAGGACGTCTTGAAAAAAGGTATTGACATACTCATAGCAACGCCTGGTCGTTTATTGGATTTATACAAACAGGAATATTTTCATCCTGATTATATTGAAACCTTGGTTATTGACGAAGCTGATTTAATGCTCGATATGGGCTTTATTGATGATGTTCAGAAAATTTCAAAAATATGCCCTGAAGAGAAACAAGTGCTCTTTTTCTCGGCGACTATGCCGTTAAAATTGGTGGGCGTTTCGGAAGAATTATTAACTGATCCAGAGACCGTGGCTGTTGCGCCGCGCTCTTCTGCTGCAAAAACAGTGAAACAAAAATTGTATTACGTTCCCAAGGCGAAGAAGATGGAACTTTGTCTTCACCTCTTGCGAAATACGATTAAAGGACGTATCCTCATTTTTAGAAGAACCATTTTTGGAGTAGAAAAATTGGAACAAACCTTATTGAAAAACAACTATAGTGCAGTGAGTTTGCACGGTGATAAATCGCAAGCAAAACGACAAGAAGCGCTCGAACAATTTAAATCGGGTGAGGTTAAAATCCTCATTGCAACAGATGTTGCTTCGCGCGGAATTGATATCGATCAATTGGATGCGGTCATTAATTTTGATTTACCTAACATTCCTGAAACCTATGTTCACCGTATTGGCAGAACAGGTCGCGCTGGCGATTCGGGCTTGGCGTTTTCGTTTTGTGGGGCAGACGAAAAAGACTATGTAATTGCGATTCAAAAATTAACGCATGCCGTCATTGAGGTTGAAGATGAGCATCCTTATCCACTCGATCCTAATGCAAAACCTCAAGTTCACAAGAAAAAGAGTGGAAGCAAGCATAAGAAAGGACGTAAGTCTGAAGCATCGAAGAAGAAGAAGTCACGTTGGTATTGATTTTTTTTGTAGAGTATTAAATACAAAGTAGTTAGTACAGAGTACAAAGTATGTTGTCCTCAGTACTCAGAATCCTTATTGCATGCTGAGAAAAATCTGTGTAATTTGTGGTTGACAGAATTAGCAGTGAATTGTGCTGAAGAAAGTGATTTATCATTCGTTATTTACCGAAAAGCTAATACACTTAATCTTCCGTGCATCCTCACTCAAGTCGATCACTTAATTCCTGAATAATCTTGTTTTTTCGCTTGACGATTTTAACGGTTTCGTCATGTGTAACTGGTTTTTTATGAATGAGAAAGCGAATTCGTTGCCCCGATTTGGTGTAAATCGCCTGAGGAATATAAGTGTACCACCAATCGATCTGTTTTGCGTTTATCATGTTGATCATTTTCCTTTCACTGATCAACCTATATTGTAAGTCCAAAAACAGAACATCAGTGCTCATAAAATCGAGCAATACACCATTCTCCCATAAGGACTGAATTGGATACCACTCGTAAATTCGCAATAGACCTGTACTGTCAACATGATAATCATAATGCCCAATCCTATACTCTCCTTCTCGTTTTCCATTCACCACTTTTTCAAGATGAACAGTTCGCCCATCTTCATCATAAATGATTTGTTGGAAATGTTTTCCACTACAGTCTTCGTTAACTCCAACCGTTGTCCGTATTTTAACGTGACCATTGGTGTAAAGTACGAGCGCATCTTGTTCCGACCTACAATTTAATCCGTTCCAGCGATAAATTATTTCATCCACTGTGCCATCTGGATTATAGCTCGAGATTTTATTTGGAAATTCTTGACCTTGCCGACTAATGTATCCCGATTCCTCAAAATCACCATCCCAATACCAAGACCCTTCATAAAAAATACTTTGACCGCCGATATAATAAGGAGCAAACCCATTTTCAAATGAACCTATAAAATTATACTTGGCTTTTATCACTTGTTCTCCAGCGCTAGTGATTATTCCGATTTTTCCATCAATCACATTCGTGTGATAAGCATTCGCTATTAATCCCGTAACATCTTGCAGATAGATGGTCCTATGTATCTCTCCACAATAAATAAATGGTTTTGATTTAATCGTATTTTTTAGGGAAGAATGCGCGTTTTTAAATTCGGACTGCACAGTTATATTGGCGCGATACAAGGTATCACTGAATAATTTTTCGCGATATTTTGCAGGAATGATTGTATCCCCATGAATGTTCAAATAGCCAACAAGAAGGTTTTGTGTTGAAGAATCAACATAAGCGAGCAAATAATTATCGGCTTGTCCAAAACACCCATTTCTAACCAAGAGGATAAGAAAAAGAAGCGGGATGTTTTTCACTATTTTCATTGATCTATACATTGAATTTTGAAGTGATCACCATTCTCTAAAAGCGTTGAAAACCCGCCGGTGGATTAAAAAAGGTCGAATCAACCTCCACAAATCGGATCCCTGCTAAATCGGCTTGCCCCAATTTATTCGTAAGTCCACCCTTTTCATTCCATTCATAGAATGACCATTTTTGAGCAATTGGAACGCCGTTCACTTGTTTATACTCTTCGTAAACAATGGCATGAGGATCTTTTTCGGCCTCTTCTTTTGATTTGTTTGCCGTGACAATATACGCCGCCGTATGAATCAAATTTGTCTCTTGATCGGCGTATACAATATACCAATCTTGATCCGCATTACCAGTTCCGTTTTCGAATGTCAATTTTGCTGAATCATAGGTTTTGCCGTTTAATGTTGAATCGGAATAAGGATTCCAAACCGTTCCAGGATCACTTAGCTTATAAGGGAAAAGAAAAAAGTATGACCAAGTATAGGCTTTAAATCGAGCGCCTTCTGAAGTCGAATACGTAGGGTTTAAATAGATGGCATCATGGTCGAAATAAAGTTGCTCCCCGTTTTTTTCCTCGATTAATCCTTTTGTGCCGTCCGTCAACAAGATCATTTTTCCATTGAGTCGTGTCTTATTTCCAAAAACCAATAAGATGTCAAATTCAATGGCTTTTTCATGTTGAAATTCAATTTTATGATGAGCCGCCTCGATCTTTTCTGCGAAGCTGAGCGGTATTTCATTCTTACATGAGCTGTTCAATAGAAGAAGTGAAATGAGAAGGAATGGAATTGTTTTCATCTTTGAATCAGTTTCGACTTAATTTTTGTTTTGAATGTAGATATGCTTGATGTTCTTTTTATCCGTATTTCTAATGTCAATATTAAAGTCTTTATCCAACGATTTCATCAAAGGTGTTAATTTCGGGAATCCGTAATTCCGCGGATCAAAATCGGGTTTCTTTTTCAATAAGAGTGAACCTAATTCGGCTAAAGACG
>JALQVX010000184.1 GCA_023263555.1 Crocinitomix sp. | reverse complement strand
TGGAGGAATATGGATGGGAAGAATTAGGCGCTCGTATTCGCATCAATTGTTTTAATAGCAACCCTAGCATTCGTTCGAGTTTAAAATTCCTTCGACGTACCGCATGGGCGCGCAACCAGGTGGAGCGTTTATATATTGATTCGATTGATTAGTTGTTCAAAATGATTCGACATTTTGCCTTCGACACACTGTTCATTGTTTGTCATTTTGCTGTGCAAGATCAAAAAGTTGGAACTGAAATTTATGCCATCAATAATGACGGACATAAGTACACTGTTAGGCCAGTATTTGAGGGAGGAAGAGCGTTTGGCGGCAATTATTGCTCCATTGTCAACGGAAAAATTACAGTCTGTTTAATGGTGCGATTCAGTGCAGAAAAAAGTTTTATGTTTTTTCCATCATCCATCCCAAACAAACGCTTTTCACGAATTTCATCATGAACAGCTCTCGCAAAAACGAGTATTGCTATTTGTTTGTTGGTTGTTATCATACACGGATCACGTAATTTGTCGCCCATCTAAATTGTACCTTACAAAGAAAGGATAATTATTCATTTTTCTTAGAATAAAAAGAAGTCTTTCAAGGCGTATGTCTTAATTATCGTTGTCCAAGATCGTCAATCAACCTTACCTGTGAAATTGTCAAAAGATACAGCAAAAAAAATTGTTAGCATTTCAAGAATAACACTATTCGATTTCACATTAGGAGGGCATCCTTTTGATTTCTTCCGCCTACCTGCGTATATTTGATTCAATTCGTTC
Organism: Crocinitomix sp.; assembly: GCA_023263555.1. Taxonomy (GTDB): domain Bacteria; phylum Bacteroidota; class Bacteroidia; order Flavobacteriales_D; family Crocinitomicaceae; genus Crocinitomix. Next base: position 3,050 of record JALQVX010000184.1, on the reverse strand, counting down.
AACTAAACAAGCAACATTACAAAAATAGTTTAAAATGAAGATTTTACACGTTTATACAGCCGCAATTGGCCTGATACTTTTGGTTGCTTCGTGTAAAAAGGATCCCCCTATTCTTGCAGCATATGACGACACACCTTATGAATTAAAGTACGTTAACAATACCTTGCCTGTTCCACATTTACCGAGTGATAATCCACTCACTATTGAAAAGGTTAAGCTAGGCAGAATGTTGTTTTATGAAAAATCCGTTTCAAAAGACGGTTATATGGCCTGTGCAACTTGTCACATTCAAGCCGACGGTTTCTCGGACAAAAATCAATTTTCTGAAGGAGTTGAGGGTTTATTTGGAAGACGTCAAGCTATGGCAATTTTCAATCTTGCATGGCACGAGAATGGTTTCTTTTGGGACAGTCGAGCAGAGTTGCTTCGTCATCAATCGCTTCTCCCCATTCAGGATCCTTTGGAAATGAATGAGACGCTTGAAAATGTTATTGCAAAATTAAAGGCAAACACCGTTTATACTGACCAGTTTACACGAGCGTTTGGCAATGGAGAAATTAATGCTCCGCGGATTTCATTTGCTTTAGAAGCATTTATGTTCAGTATTATTTCTGATGATTCGAAATACGATCGTTACTTGAAAGGAACCGCTACCTTGACAGAAAGTGAAGAACGAGGTCGAATTTTATTCTTTGGCGAATACAATCCATTTTTTCCAGAAACTTCGGGCGCTGATTGTGCACATTGTCATTCGGGCACGAATTTCGAAAACGATCAAGACATGAATAATGGTTTGGATACAGATGCTGAATTTACCGATATAGGTCGTGAAGAAGTAACGGGAGATCCAGCGGATCGTGCAAAATTCAAGGTTCCCTCCCTTCGCAATATTGCGAAAACGGCGCCCTATATGCATGATGGTCGTTTTGCAACACTTGAAGAAGTGGTGAATCATTATAATACGGACATTCACAATTCATCCACACTTGATCCTGCTTTAATTCCGACTATGGACACTGGATTGATGTTAGACGAGGGAGATATTCAGGATTTGATTAATTTTTTAGAGACCTTGACGGATGAACATTATTTAACCAATCCTGACTATTCGGATCCTTTTTAAGAAGGAGAACGGATTCAAGGTCGAATTGAGAAGACAATTAGGCTCAATCAAAGTTGATTTGCAAAAGTGATTCATTTTTACTTTATCTTTGAAGGTTAAACGATAATTACATGCGCCTTTTAATTTCATTATTCAGTCTAACCCTACTCTTTTCTTCTTGCGCTAAGAAGAAAGCTGATGAGCAAGCAGCTGAGGATAAAACCATCATTAAAAATTATATCGCTGCCAATAGTTTATTTGCCAATGAAACTGAATCTGGATTACATTATGTGATTGATTTACCGGGTGCCGGTGCTTCTTGCAATAGTTTGTCAAGCGTTCGAGTGGCGTATAAGGGCTATTTAACAGACGGAACCGTTTTTGATGAAAGTGATGCGGATGGAATTTCATTTAGTTTACAATCTGTCATCCGCGGATGGACAGAAGGAATTCCTTTTTACAAAGAAGGTGGTGAAGGGATTTTATTGATTCCTTCTGCTCTCGGATATGGAACTAGCAAAGTAGGTTCTATTCCTGCCAATTCGGTTTTGATTTTCGACATTAAGTTAATTGAGGTGCTTTAAATATTGAGTACAAAAGTCTTTTTGATGACAAAATCAATCCTTCGGTTTATCGACCGGTTTTACTTTATTTTCAAGCGTTTTATGCCTCTCAAGACCTATCACTACGCGGTCTGCGGGGGAAGCAATTTGATTTTAGATACGGTATTGTATTTCGTTTTCTACCATTTTGTTTTTCACAAAGAGAATGTGGACGTATATTTTACTGTTCTAAGTCCACATATTGCTTCACTTTTTTTCGTTTTTCCAATTACGTTGGTGACGGGCTTTTTAATGAATAAATTCATCACCTTTACCGATTCCGATTTGCCTTGGAAAGTTCAGTTCATCCGGTACCTGCAAGTGGGAATAAGTGGCCTTTTTGTGAGTTATATTTCCATGAAATTATTGGTTGATGTGATTGGGGTCTATCCTACACCGTCGCGTTTTATTACGATTGTGATTGCCGTCACCTATAGCTATATTATGCAGAGTAAGTATAGTTTTCGGGTGAAGCGGGAGGTTGAAGAGGATGGTGATTTTCCAAGTCATTAGCCATTAGAAATTAGTCAATAGTTTTTTTTTAGGCAACCATGGACTTCGTCCCGAAAGCTATCAGGACTAACCCCAACCATTTATGTATTCAAACAATCAAACCATCAACCAATCGAATCATTTGATCATCAATCAATCAAATCATTAACCAATCGAATCATCAGCTCTCGATACAAATTTTGCTCATTGCATTCACAAAATCCACTCGATCTGACTGAACGAATTTCAATCAAACAATCAAATCATCAAACAATCAATCATCACCAAAAAAGGGAATCTATCCTAATCGTTTCAATTGATTTAGACGTTTTTGAGCCATTGTTCGCAAGCGTTTACCACAACCGTTTTCTTCAAAATCGGCTAAAATTTCTTGATTATCAGTTTTGCGTATGATATTAATCAAGGGACGGTTATCGTCAAATTCTTGTTTATATTCCAAAGCCTCATGATAAATCTCTGAGCTTATTTGTTCTGCTTCAATACGACGATTGAGCACTTCGCGTTTGATCATTTTTGTTGTCCAATCACCAAATGAAGGTAAGATCGAACGCATGTATTCAAATTGTGCCGGTGTCAAAAGTGGCGAAGAAAAAAGCTCTCTTATCACCGTGCCAGCCATCAATTCATCCTCATCTTCTTTGGCTAATTCCAATAATTGATCGATCTGAACTTGGGTAAATTTCTTCTTCTTTTCAATCCAAAGCATAAAAGTATCGAAACGCAATAATTCACCCGACTCATACTCAGCCAATTCAAATTCAGCCAATTGTTCTTTAAAGGCTTTTTGTGTCAAAAATTTATAATCGATCCACTTCTGTGTATATCCTAATTTT
>JALQVX010000077.1 GCA_023263555.1 Crocinitomix sp. | reverse complement strand
ATGAAATTGATTGTGACGGAGAAAGAGAAATTGTTCGCGTTGAAAAGGCCTTATTATCGGTGGGTAGAGTCTCAAATTACGATCATATTGGACTAGAGGAAGTCGGCATCAAAAAAGGCGCTAATGGCCGACATATTGGCGACAATGACACCCGTACAAATATTCCAAATATTTATGCAGTGGGAGATGTTTCAGGCCGAATCTCATTGGTAAACATGGGAGAAATAGAGGGGCGTCACGCGGTGGAGCGGATTTTTGAAAACAAAACGACTCCGATTTCATATGACAATGTGTGTACGATTATGTTTTTAGAACCAGAAGTTGCTTCGGTAGGCATGAACGAAAAACATTGCTTGGAAGAGAATATTCCCTGCAAAGTGGTGAAGCTTGATTATTCAGTTATGGCAAGAGCGATTGCTATGCGGAAGACACAAGGTTTCTTTAAAATCATTGTGACAAACGATTCGGAAATGAAGATTTTGGGAATGCGTGCAGTTGGAGAACATGCTTCGAGTGCCATTCAGGCCGTTGCTTTATTAATTAAAATGGACCGTGGCATTGCTGAATTAGCCGAATTAGTTCACCCTCACCCTTCAATTGTTGAGGGTGTGCAAGAATGTGTTCGAATGCTCATGAATCGTTCCGTTTTTAAATCCTCCGTTTTTAAGGATAAACTAGAATGTTATAGCTTAGTGGACGGGGTAAAAACTCCACTTCAACGTTTATAAATTCAAGCTTGCTTTCCTGAACCGAGTTCGTCCGAGAAGTTTCCGATTTAACCTATTTGTTTCTGAATTAATTTGCTTTAAGTGCTTCGATTAATAAGCTCAACTTCTCTATCGTTACGTGATCCATGATCACAATTTTATACCAGTTTGGTGCCTTGTGATTGTCTGGAACAAGGCCAAACTTCGTTGCAATATCAATGGGGACAAATGGCGCCTTAATCGTAATAATATTGGAGAAAGGATGGCGATAAAAGGCGATAGACATCTCCTTGAATTGTTTGCACATCCACGCTGTTCTTTTTTGTAGAATAAATACTTTTTCTTGCCAGCCAAAAGGGCCATTTTTAACCAAAATCATCCAAACAGCGATTGCATTTGCTCCCGAGCGACTGCCTATAAGCGTATAATCTTCTCCCTCCACATAACTTGCTTCTTTTGTATTTACATGATGCATATACCCTTTTCGAATGAGAAAAATACCCGTTCCGTATGGTGCTTGTGCCATCTTATGAGCGTCTAATGTAAACGAGGTGATATGAGGGTTTTCAAAGGTTAATAGAGACGAATCATCTGTAAATGGATAATAAAATCCACCGTAGGCACCGTCAATATGAAGTTTAAATTGACAGTTCATGGCCACCAATACATCTGTATAGGTCTGCACTAGATCGATTGAACCAAACATGGTGGTCATCATATTTGAAATTACAATAAAATACTTCTTTCCTGCATCTCTCGCTTTTTGGATGGTCATCCGAACATCCTCTGCGTTCAACACGCGCAATTCAGAATCTACCGTCGTCTTGAAAACAGAAAGGGTCAATAGATTTGCGGCCTTATCCATTGAGTAGTGACTATCCTCACTGCAAAGGATACAAATTTCGCTTTGCTCAGCCTCATATTCATTCATGAAATAATTTCGATAAATCCAGATGGCTTGAATATTTGCCTCTGTTCCACCGGATGCAACATAACCATCCTGTTCATCTGGTTCACCCTTTAATATATCAACCGCACAGATTTGAATTAAGTCGCGCTCAATCTCATGCGTTCCCTCAAAAAATGATTCTGACTTACCAAGCGTATGACAACCAATGTGATTAGGGTTCTGTATCAATGAAGAAATGAAAGGGGCATCTTTAATAAAACTAGCATCTTGATTAAAAACCTTATCATCTAGATACGAAGCAGGAATACCTAAGATCGTTTCCGAGTTATAATCTACATTTCTACTTAATGCCTGAAAAACAGTGGCCTGAATCTCTTCTTGTGATTTCTTTTTCCAAAACATATGCATCTCTTTTTAGATCAATTAATGTTCGGCAAAATTAATGGATTGTGTTGGGTCCATTCCTAGCAAAAATCATGTTGCTGGATGGCATATCGCATTAACGCAGAACCTATTTTTCTGAAATTGCTGGGAATTTCAATAAATAAGTGGGACGTTCAGCTTGCTTTACTAAAAAATCAGCGACATCTGCCCTGTTAATTCCTCCGATATTTATCCCTTTAAACAACTCGGTCTCAATCCGATATTTTTCAGTTACAGGCTTGTCCAATAATCGTCCTGGGCGAACGATCATCCAATTCAATGTCGAATTTGAAATCAAATCTTCCATTAATTTTTTATCGGCATATACCTCATTTAGAAAATAGTTCAAAAAGAGTTTAACAAACCAAGAGGTATAGTTTTTACTTTCTCCAGTGCCGAATCCAGTTACGAATAGAAATGGAATCGTCAGGTGTTGTTCTTTATGAACCGTTAATAAAACCTTTGCAAAATCCGAGAAAAGCGTTGTTGCTTTCATGTTTTTGCCAGTACCCAGGGTTATGATAACAGCATCTGCTTGATGAATGGCTTCGATTAGATCTTCACTTTTTGTCGCATCTCCAATCACCGCGTTAAAATGAGCCTCGTGCGTGAACCTTATTTTCGAACGGGAAAGCGTTGTCACATCATGTCCTCTGTCCAAAGCACTTTGAAGCACTTCAAGTCCTATACCTGCCGAGGCACCAATAATAGCTATACGCATCTCTTAAAATTTAAATTGCCTCTTCATTGATTTGCACCAAAAAAGATCCCTTATTAAAGCCTGTAAGATACACCATGATTTTTGATAATAAACAAAAAAATCCCGCAAGTTTATCACAAGCGGGATTCGGTATTTTAAGCACAAATTCTATTTTGCGTATGATCTTTTCTCTTTGATACGAGCTGATTTACCTCTTCTTTCACGGAAGTAATAAATTCTAGCACGTCTAACAGCACCCACTTTATTAATTTCGATCTTTTCGATAAATGGTGAGTGAACAGGAATAACTCTCTCCACACCAATATTCCCAGACATTTTTCTGATCGTAAACGTTTCAGTAGCACCTTCACCTTTACGTTGAATTACAACACCTTGAAACAATTGGATTCGCTCTTTAGCTCCCTCTTTAATTTTATAATGAACAGTAATAGTACTGCCAGCTTTAAAATCAGGAATATCATTTTTAAATGATAATTCGTTTTGTACTTCTTTTATAATATTACTCATGCCAATAATCTTTGTTTCCCTTGTTTGGGGGTGCAATATTACGAAGAATAAATAATATTACATCACGGATTTACATTTTTTTTCAACTTTTTTTTTCAAGTCTTTTATTCTATTCAGATCAATGATTCAATGGACTTTTAAAACCGTTGCACATAAGACCTCTAGCCCAACACGTTAAAGCGAGAAACCAACCACACAGACGTCATCCACTTGCTCACGATCACCCATCCAAATAAGTAGTTCTTCTTCTAATTTATTTTTCTGGATTTCGAACGGAAGCGTTGAATTTTGCGTTACGAATTTTTTCATATTCTTCACCATATACTTCTTATCTCTTTCTCCGCCAAACTGATCCGCATATCCATCTGTAGTCATATAGAACTTTAGCCCTTTTATTAATTCGATTGTGTGTTCTTCGTATACCTGATCTTCAGGCGTAAAACCTGCAACTGCTACTTTTGTAGCGCGAATCTCTTCCAAGTCACTTCCGTCAGGTTGCACAATCCAAAGTGAACGATTAGCACCAGCAAAACTCAACCGATTATTGCTTAGATCAATACTACAAACCGCAGCATCCATTCCATCTCGCGTTGCATTTTTTTGACCGTCCTGTTTTAATGATTTTTTAATCGCTCTATTCAGTTCAGAGAGAATAGATGCAGGTGAAACGATTTTATTCTCACTCACAATATTGTTCAATCTATCGGAACCAATCATACTCATGAATGCACCTGGTACGCCATGCCCGGTGCAATCGGCACAAATAAGAATAAGTTTGTTCTCCCGCTCAAGAAACCAATAAAAATCACCCGAAACAACATCTTTAGGACGAAACAAGACAAATGAATTTGGAATCCATTTTTTCATTTCAGTTTCCAAGGGTAAGATTGCTTCTTGAATTCGTTGTGCATAATGAATACTGTCTTGTATTTCCTTTTGCTGGTGTTCTAAAACAATATTTTTATCGGATATTTCTTTTGTTCTTTCCTCCACTACTCCTTCAAGCCAAGCATTTTTAGTTTTTAGGCGTTTTGAGCTGATACGAACCCCGATTAGCAGTGCGAGTATGAAAATAATTCCGTACAATATATAAGCCCACGTTGTTCGGTACCACGGTGGCAAAATCACGAAAGAATAATACGTTTGCTCACTGATTTGTCCATAGATATTTCTCGCCTCCACTCTAAATGTATACTCTCCTTCATTTAAGTTATTGTATGCAACATCCGATCGCATTTTCCATGTCGACCATTCGTCGTCGGCCCCTTCTAAGATATATCGATATTCGGGTTGATGTTCATCCTCAAAATAGGGAGCAGAAAAGAAAAATTCAATATCATTTTGTACATAAGGTAAAGAAAGTATGGTATTCTGATTTTGCTCCATAGCAAATCCTCCATCCTCCTGAACAAATACTCCGTTAAAGATAACCTCACCTTTCGATATAGTAACCTTACGAATTAACGAGTAAAAATGAGATTGATACAATTTCAAGTCGTTCTTTTCATAGCGAATAAGTCCATCAGCAGCACCAATCCAAAGCACCCCATCTGGCTCTAGATAAAACGTATTAATTCGCCCATAATCAATCCCCCAAAAAGGTCTATTTTTAAAAATCTTTTGTTCAAAATCATAATAGCCAATCTTATATTCATTACAATACCAAATGCGATCCCCAGCTTCCGTCAATAGAAAAAGTTGACCGTCAAACAACGAATCTTCTAGTTCATAGGGTTCGAACGTTATTCGGTAAAATTTTGGATCGAGTAATTCTTGAGCTGATAAACCGGCCTTTCGCTTCTCCTCGCTTTCGATTCGAACCAACCCTTCTTTTGTGCCAAAAATCAGACTATCCCTAAAAATCATAGGTTTTCCTACACCATCCAAGAGTCCAGAATCATCATGAAAAAAATCAATATCATAACCCTTAGCCGA